>JAGDMV010000212.1 GCA_017860675.1 Chloroflexota bacterium | reverse complement strand
AGGATGATGTCGGCCTCGTAGTTGATGGCCGAGCTGCCGCGCAGGTGGTGGTTGCGCAGGCGGGACGCCTTGAGACCCTCCTTGTCGGCCGCGACGATCGCGATCATCGCCACCTGCTCGGCCAGGGCGACGTCCTTGAGGCCGTTCACCACGTAGGTGACCTTCTCCGTCTCCGTGGGCGGTTCCGGGAGCTGCGGCACCTTCTGGAGGTAGTCGACCACGACGAGCAGCTGGCGGTCGCCCGACAGCTCCTTGTGGTGGCGCACCAGGGCGCGCATGTTCTCGACCGTGCTGGCCGTCTGCGTCCCGCGCATGAGGAACAGGTTCTGGCCGTAGCGCCCGATCCGGTCGAGCGACGGCCGCAGGCGCGGGTTGGTGGCCAGCTGCGGGCCGCCCTGGCCCTCGGCCACCCATGAGCCGAGGATCTCGCGACGGACGTCCTGGATCTTGATCGCCCCGGTCTTGTGCGGCAGGTGGGCGAGCGCCGACTCCATCGCGATCATCCGGTTGAGAAGGTAATGCTCCTCGTGCTCGAAGCAGATGTAGAGCACGTTCGCCTGGCCGCCGGAGGCGACGTTGCGGGCCATCTGCAGGGCCATCGTCGTCTTGCCGGTGCCCTGGGCGCCGCCGATGAGCAGCAGCTCGCCGGGCCGCAGCCCGTTGCCGATCGTCTTGTCGAGCGGGGTGAAGCCGAGCGGGATGGGCTGGTAGTCGGCCAACGCCCCGCTCGACACGCGATCGTTGAGGTCGACGAGCACGTCGAGCGCGGAACGCGGCACCAGGCTCCCGCTGTCGGTGTCGAGGCGCCATTGCTTCTTCTGGCCGCGCGCCGCGGCCGGGCCGGTCTCCGTCGTCACGTGCTCACGCTCCCCGGGCGATGGCGGACGCGGGGCATTCGACACCCCGGTCGGTCGATCCTAGCACCCGACCGCCCCTCGTTCACCCACCCAGACCGCCCAGTACCACCCCCACCCCGGGGTACGGGGCGGGCCGCGGCGGCTCAGAGGCGCAGTGCGCCCACGGGCAGGGCCGCCAGCTCGTCCCAGTAGCGGGCGATCGTCCGGATGCCGGTCTCGAAATTGTTGAGGACCATCGACTCGTCGGGCGCGTGGGCCCGGCTGTCAGGGTTGGCGAAGCCGAGCAGCACGACGGGCAGGCCGAGGGTCGACTCGAAGCTGGCTGTCACCGGGATCGAGCCGCCCTCGCGGTAGTAGAGCGGCGCGCGACCGAACGTCGCTTCGATGGCGCGGGCCGCCGCCTGGGTGGCGGGGTGGTCGATCGGAGTCAGGCTTGGCAGGCCCAGGCCCAGGTCCTGCACACGCACCCGCACGCCGGGCGGGGCGATCTCGGCCACGAAGGCCCGGATCGCGGCCAGGATCTTCGCCGGCTCCTGGTTGGCGACAAGCCGGCAGCTCACCTTGGCATGGGCGTGGGCCGGGATGATCGTCTTGGGTCCGTCGCCGGTGAACCCCGCCCAGATCCCGTTGACGTCAAGGGTCGGGCGGGCGCTGCGCCGCTCGAGGTTCGTGTAGCCGGCCTCGCCGGCCAGGGCGTCGACGCCGATCTCGTCCATCCAGGCCGCCTCGTCGAAGGGCAGCGCGGCGAAGGCCTCGCGGTCGCGCTCCGAGAGCGGCACGACGTCGTCGTAGAAGCCCGGGACGCGGATCCGGCCGTCCGGGCCCTTGAGGGCGGTCACCATCGCGCACAGGGCCGTCGCCGGGTTCACGACGGCCCCGCCGTAGGAGCCCGAGTGGAGGTCCACGGTCGGTCCCTCGACGTCGATCTGGACGTAGCAGATGCCGCGCAGGCCGACGGTGATGGCCGGCAGGTTGCCGTCGAAGAAGCCGGTGTCGGAGATGACGGCGAAGTCGGCCGCGAGCCGCTCGCGATTGGCCTGGAGCCAGCCGTCCAGGTGCTCCGAGGTGCACTCCTCCTCGCCCTCGAAGATGTACCGGAGGTTGACCGGCAGGGCGCCGCGTGTGGCCAGCATTGCTTCGGCCGCGCGGACGTGCATCTGGACCTGGGCCTTGTCGTCCGACGAGCCGCGCCCGAGCATCCGGCCGTCGCGGATGGCCGGCTCGAACGGAGCGTAGCTCCACAGCTCCACCGGGTCGACCGGCTGGACGTCGTAGTGGGCATAGACGAGGACGGTCGGCGCCTCCGGCCCGGCATGGAGCCAGTCGGCGTAGACGACCGGGTGGCCGCCGGTCTCGCAGACCTCGGCGTGCTCAAGGCCGGCCTCGCTCAGCTCGGAGGCGAGCACCCCGGCCGCGCGCCGGCAGTCGGGCGCGTGGGCCGGGATCCCGGAGATGCTCGGGATCCGGATGAAGTCCATGTAGCGCTGCAGGCGGCGCTCGCGGGTCGCGTCGAGGTAGGCGGCCATGACGTCGTCGGGCGCGGACATCGGGAACCTCCGGCGAGCTTCTGTGACCGCCGGATTGTCCCACGCGGGCAGCAGCCCGCGCCCGTGCTCAGGAAGGTGCCGGGCAGGGTGGCCGGTGGCGCGGCGTCAGACGCCGGGGTCAGGCAGGCTGCGGGGCGGAGCCGGGCTCGGCGGCCGGGCCCAGCTTCGGCACCACGTTGTGGAGCGGCTCCTTCGGCGGCAGGTCGGAGAAGAGCGCCTCGAAGCCCTCGGCGTCGAGCGTCTCCACTTCGACCAGCTTCTCGGCCAGCCGGTCGAGCTTCGCCCGGTGCTGGGTGAGGACGTCGGTCGCCCTGGTGTAGGCCGTCTCGATGATCCGGCGGACCTCCTCGTCGATCTGGCGGGCGACGTCGTCCGAGTAGTTGCGCTGCTCGCCGATCTCGCGGCCGAGGAACACGAGCTCGTCGCGCTTGCCGAAGGCCAGCGGACCGAGCCGGTCGCTCATACCGAACTCGGTGACCATCCGGCGGGCCAGGTCGGTGGCCTTCTCGATGTCGTTCGACGCGCCGGTGGTCGTGTCGCCGAAGACGAGCCGCTCGGAGGCGTTGCCGCCGAGCATGCCGGCGATCTTGTCCTCGAACTCGGTCTTGCTCTGAAGGTAGCGGTCCTCGGTCGGCAGGGCCATGGTGTAGCCGAGGGCCAGACCGCGGCTGATGATCGTCACCTTCTGGACCGGGTCGCACTTGGGCAGGACCCGCTGGACGACGGCGTGGCCACCCTCGTGGTAGGCGATGATCAGCTCCGCTCCAGGGCCTCCTGGAACTCGGACATGCCGATGACCTTCTTGTTGCGGCGGGCGGCCAGGATGGCCGACTCGTTGACCAGGTTGGCCAGGTCGGCCCCCGAGAAGCCAGGCGACTGGCGGGCCAGCTCTTCGATCGCGACAGTGCGCGGGTCGAGCGGCTTACCCTTGGTGTGGACCCGCAGGATCTCGACCCGGCCCCTCATGTCGGGCCGATCGAGGATCACCTGGCGGTCGAAGCGGCCGGGCCGCAGGAGCGCCGGGTCGAGGACGTCGGGCCGGTTGGTGGCGGCGACGACGATCACGTTCGTGTTCGTGTCGAAGCCGTCCATCTCGACCAGGATCTGGTTCAGGGTCTGCTCGCGCTCGTCGTGCGAGCCGCCCAGGCCGGCGCCGCGCTGGCGCCCGACGGCGTCGATCTCGTCGACGAAGACGATGCAGGGCGCGTTGCGCTTGGCCTGGTCGAACAGGTCGCGGACGCGGCTCGCGCCGACGCCGACGAACATCTCCACGAACTCGGAGCCGGAGATCGAGAAGAACGGCACGCCCGCCTCGCCGGCGACCGCACGGGCGAGGAGCGTCTTGCCGGTGCCCGGCGGACCGACGAGGAGCACGCCGCGCGGGATGCGCGCCCCGAGGGTGTTGAACTTCTCGGGGTACTTGAGGAACTCGACGACCTCCTGGAGCTCGGTCTTTGCCTCGTCAACGCCGGCCACGTCGGCGAAGGTCACCACCGTCTTGTTGCCCAGGAACATCCGCGCCCGGCTCTTGCCGAAGGACAGGGCCTGGTTGTTGGTGCCCTGGGCCTGGCGCATCATCAGGAAGATG
>JAGDMV010000069.1 GCA_017860675.1 Chloroflexota bacterium | reverse complement strand
ACCCGGCGCCGTCGAGCCGGACGACCGCGACCCGGCCGCCAGGCTCGCCGCCCACGCCCAGATCGCCCGGCTGGCCGACGGGCTCCTGCCTGCCCTTGTGGCCAGGCTCGGGACCACCGGCCTGGGTGAGCTCGAGGTCCGCGAGGGGAGCTGGCGGGTCCGGCTGCGGATGCCGCCCGGTCCGCGTCCGCCCCAGCCGGCGACCGCCCGACGCGGAAGCCGCGCGGGGTCGGGTCTCCCGGGCGGTCCAGCGCGGCCCGGCGCAGGCTCGGCCCCCGCAGAGTCGGGCTTCATCATCGGCCCGGACATCGGACCCGGACCGGCCGAGGCATCAGCGGCGACCCCGTTCGGCGGTCGGCCGGGCGCGGACGGCCGGACGTCGCCGCGGCTGGTTGCCAGCGCCCCGGCGGTGGGGTTCTACCAGCCACGGGCGGGCCTGGCCCCCGGCAGCCGGGTTCGCGCCGGAGAGCGCCTGGGCGTCGTCGACGTCCTGGGGGTGCCCCAGGACGTGCTGGCGCCGGAGGCCGGCATCCTCGGAGCCGCCCTCGTCGAGCCGGGCGAGCCGGTCGAGTACGGGCAGGAGATCGTGGTCATCGAGCCCCTGCCGGCCGCGGGGCCGTCAGCCGGCGCCGGCGACAGCTCGCCGGCCGGGGGCGTCGCGCCGGCCCTCCCGGAGGGGACGCGATGATCTCGCGCCTGCTGATCGCCAACCGGGGCGAGATCGCGGTCCGGATCCTGCGCGCCTGCCGGACCATGGGGATCGAGGCGGTCGTGGCCTACTCCGAGGCCGATCGCGAGAGCCTGGCCGCCCAGCTGGCGGACGAGGCCATCTGCATCGGCCCGGCCGATGCCAGGCGGAGCTACCTCTCGCCGTCGGCCGTGATCTCGGCCGCCGTCGTCGCCGGCTGCGACGCGATCCACCCCGGCTACGGCTTCCTGTCCGAGGACGCCGGATTCGCCGAGGCGGTGGCGGCGCACGGGCTCGTCTTCGTCGGGCCGCCGGCCGAGGTGCTGGAGCGGTTCCACAACAAGGCGGCGACCCGCCGCCTGCTGGCCGCCCAGGGCCTGCCGACGATCCCCGGCTCGGACGGCGTGCTGGCCGACGACGCGCAGGCGCACGACGAGGCCGAGCGGATCGGCTACCCGCTGCTGGTCAAGCCGGCCGGGGGTGGCGGCGGCAAGGGCATGCGCCTCTGCCGGACGCCGCGCGAGCTGGAGGCTGCCCTGCCGGTGTGCCGGTCGGAGGCCCGCGCCGCGTTCGGCGACGACTCGCTCTACCTCGAGCGCTGGCTGGAGGACAACCGCCACGTCGAGGTGCAGGTCGTCGTCGACCGCTTCGGCTCGGCGGTGCACCTCGGCGAGCGCGACTGCTCGGTGCAGCGGCGGCACCAGAAGATCATCGAGGAGGCGCCCACGCCGGCCCTGCCCGACGCGGGCCGCCGCGACCTCTGCGAGCGCGCCGTGCGGGCGATCGTGGCTGCCGGCTACGAGAACGTCGGCACGCTCGAGTTCCTGGTCGACGACGACGGCCGCTTCTACTTCATCGAGATCAACAACCGGATCCAGGTGGAGCACCCGCTGACCGAGGCGCTGACCGGCCTGGACATGGTCGAGATCCAGCTGCGCATCGCCTCGGGCGAGCCGCTCGGCTTTGGCCAGGACGATGTCCGCTTCGCCGGTCACGCGATCGAGCTGCGCCTGGCCGCCGAGGACGCGGCCGACGACTTCAGGCCCGCGACCGGCCAGGTCGAGCACCTGCACGTGCCCGGCGGGCCCGGCGTGCGCTTCGATTCCCATCTCTACCCGGGCTACGAGGTGCCGCCCTACTACGACTCGCTCGTGGGCAAGCTCATCGCCTGGGCGCCGGACCGGGCCGGCGCCATCGCCCGCGCCCGAGCCGCCGTGGACGAGCTCCACGTGGACGGGCTCGTCACCAACCGGTCGTTCCTGCGGGCGCTGCTCGACCATCCCGCCTTCGTCCGCGGGGAGGTCACGACGAACCTCGTCGACCGCGTCGGCGCGTCGGCTTTCCTGGCCGCGGCCCGGCGGGGTTGACCCGGCCGGTGCGCGTATCCATGCGCGACTGCACGCATCGCTCCGCTCGGCCACCCGGCGGCCGGGCAGACTGTGAGCCATCACACTGGAGGCACCCGTGGGCGAGCCGCTGCTGACGAGCCGCGAGATCGAGGCGCTCATTCCGCACCGCTGGCCGTTCCTGCTCGTCGACCGGATCGACGAGGAGGACGAGGCCGCCGGCCGGATCGTGGGGCGCAAGGCCGTGAGCGGCGGCGAGTGGTACTTCGCCGGCCACTTCCCGGGGATGCCGGTCATGCCCGGCGTCATCCAGGTCGAGGCGCTCGCCCAGACCATGGCCGTCTACGTGGCCCGGCGCGAGGGCTTCGGCGACCGGCTGGGGCTGTTCGCCGGCATCGAGGAGTGCCGCTTCAAGCGGGTCGTCAAGCCCGGCGACGTCCTCCGCCTGGAGGTGACGATGGTGAAGCTCGGCCGGCGGTTCGGCCGCGGCCGGGGTATCGCCTCGGTCGACGGCGAGGTCTCCTGCGAGGCCGTGCTGTCCTTCGTCATCCCGGACGCGTCCGTGCTTCGATGACCCGTCTCGCCCTGCTGTCCGACGTCCACGGCAACGTCCACGCGCTCCGGGCGGCGGTCGACGCCGCCAGGGCGGCCGCCCCGGACGTGATCGCGGTGGCCGGCGACTACGCCGTCAACGGGGCGTTCCCGGCCGAGTCGATCGACCTGGCCCGCGAGCTGGAGGCGGCCGGCGCGGTCCTCGTCCAGGGCAACACCGACATCGCCGTGGCCGATGGCGACTACGGGGCCGCGTACCCGTGGTTCGGCGACGCCGTGCCGGAGTCGTACCGCGTCGTCGCCGAGTGGACGGCCGAGGCGATCGGGTCGGAGCGGCTCGACTGGCTCCGGCGGCTGCCGGCCGAACGGCGCATCCGGGCCGGCGGCATGCTCCTGCTCGTCACCCACGCCTCGCCCGGCTCGCAGACGGCCGGGTTCGACCGCAACCTCGACGAGTCGGTCATCCTCGAGCGCCTGGGGCGGACCGACGCCCGGGTGATCTGCTGCGGCCACACCCACGCTCCCGAGGTCCGCGACTTCGGCTGGCGCATGATCGTCAACGCGGGCAGTGCCGGCTACGTCTTCGACGGCGATCCGACCGCCTCGTGGGCCCTCGTCGACGTCGTCGGCGACGCGGTCACGGCCGAGATCAAGCGGGTCGAGTACGACGTCCTGGCGGCGGCCGACGCGGTGGCCGCCCGTGGGCTGCCCGGTGACGTGTACCGGGCGGCAACGATCCGCACCGGGAAGCTGGTCCGATGAGCGATCCCCGCGGGAACGGTGTACGCCGGGTCGTCGTCACCGGCCTCGGCCTGGTCACGGCCCTCGGCCAGGGCGTGGCCGCGACCTGGGCCGGCCTGGTCGCCGGCCGGTCCGGGGTGCGCAGAATCACGGGCTTCGACACGTCGCTGTTCGCCTCGCGGATCGCCGCCGAGGTGCCCGACCTCGACCCCTCCGGGGTGCTCGACCGCAAGGACCTGCGCCGGACCGATCGCTACACGCAGCTCGCCCTGGTCGCCGCCCGCGAGGCGATGGACGGGGCGGGCCTGCCGGCCAGGCTGGAGGGCGAGCTCGCGCTGCGGACCGGGGCGATCGTCGGCACCGGCCTGGGCGGTGGGATCACCTTTGCCGAGCAGGCCGGCGTGCTGGCGGAGCGCGGACCCGACCGGATGAGCCCGTTCTTCGTGCCCATGGTGATCCCCAACCTGGCAGCCGGGCAGGTCGCCATGAGCTTCGGGCCGCTCGGGCCCAACTTCTCTGTCTCGTCGGCCTGTGCCACCGGGGGTCACGCCCTCGGCGAGGCCTGGGAGACGATCCGCCGCGGCGACGCCGAGGTGATGATCGCCGGCTCGACCGAGGCTGGTGTCCACCCCGTGTTCGTCGGCGGCTTCGCCGCCATGCGGGCGCTGTCCACCCGCAACGACGAGCCGGCCCGGGCGTCGCGCCCGTTCGACCGAGGTCGCGATGGCTTCGTGATCGGCGAGGGCGCCGGCGTCGTCGTCCTCGAGGAGCTCGACCACGCCAGGGGCCGGGGCGTCGAGCCGCTGGCCGAGCTCGTCGGCTACGGCGCCTCGGCCGACGCCGGTCACGTCACCCTGCCCTCGCCCGGTGGCGTGGGAGCCCTGCGCGCGATCCGCCGCGCCCTCGACAAGGCCGGCCTCGAGCCGGCCGACATCGAGCACGTGAACGCCCACGCGACCTCGACCCCCGAGGGCGACCGGACCGAGCTGGAGATGATCCGCAGCCTGTTCGGCGACGGAGCCGGCGAGGTCAGCGTCACCGCCAACAAGTCGATGCTCGGCCACACGCTCGGCGCGGCCGGAGCGATCGAGGCGATCGCCACGGTCCTGGCCCTCCGCCACGGGGTCGTGCCGCCGACCGTCAACCTGGAGGACCCGGACGATGCCGCCGCCGGGCTCGATCTCACGCCGGGCGTCGCCCGGGAACGGCCGATCCGGGTCGCCCTGTCGAACAGCTTCGGCTTCGGCGGCCAGAACAGCGCCCTCGTCTTCCGGCGGTGGGACGGATGAGTGAGCAACGTCCCGGCGGGCCGGCGGATCCGGCCGCGCCGATGGGCCCGGACGTGTCCGACCGGGCAGGCGAGATCGCGGGCGACCGTCTCGGCCCGATCGCGGCCGGGGAGGGGCCGGCAGATCCGGCCGCGCCCGACGGGCAGACAGCGGATCCAGCTGCGCCCGACCGGCAGGCGGCCGACGCCTCCCTGCTTGCCCTGGTGGACCGGCTCGCCGCCATCCTGGAACGCTCCGAGCTGGCCGAGCTCGAGGTCGAGGCAGGCGGGACCGCGCTCGTCCTCCGCAGCCCTGCACCCGCCGGCGCGCCGCAAACCGGCAAGCCCGGGGACACGGCGTCGTCCGGCCGTGGAGCCGACACCGGCGGAGCGGGAGGCGCTCCTCCCGCAGGCGAGCGCACGGCGTCGCGCAACGCCGTCCTGGCACCGCTGACGGGCGTGTTCTACGCCTCGCCCAGCCCCGGGTCGCCGCCCTTCGTCGTCGCCGGCCGCGAGATCGCGGTCGGCCAGGTGATCGGCCTCATCGAGGCGATGAAGCTGTTCAACGAGATCAAGTCGGACCGGTCGGGCCGGGTCGTCCGCCTCCTGGCCGACAACGGGGCGCTGGTCCGGGCCCGGCAGCCGCTGGTCGAGGTCGAGCCGCTGTGATGGCGCCGGCATGAGGGAACCCGTCCGGTCGACCCGCATCACCGGCTGGGGGATGCACGCTCCCGAGCTGGTCCTGACGAACGCCGACCTCGCCCGGATCGTGGACACCTCCGACGAGTGGATCATCTCGCGGACGGGCATCCGCGAGCGGCGCGTGGCCGGGCCCGACGAGACGGCGGCGAGCATGGCCGCCATCGCCGGGCGGCGGGCGATCGCCGTCGCCGGCCTCGAGCCCGACGACATCGACCTGATCGTGGTCGCCACCCTGACACCCGACCACCTGACGCCCTCTACCGCGACCCTGGTGAGGGAGGCGATTGGCAACACCAGGGCCGCCGCGATGGACCTGAACGCCGCCTGCTCCGGGTTCGTCTACGGCTACGTCACGGCCCACGCCTTCATCAAGGGCCGCCTGGCCCGGCATGTCCTGGTCATCGGCTCCGATCTCCTCACCCGGTTTCTCGACTACGACGACCGGACGACCTGCGTCCTGTTCGGCGACGGCGCCGGAGCGGTCGTGCTGTCCGCCTCGCCGGAGCCGAGCGGCGCCCACGGGATCGAGATCGCGGCCGAGCCGGCTGGCGCCTACAAGCTCTGGATCCCGGCAGGCGGGTCCCGCCGCCCCGCGTCACCGGAGTCGGTGGCACGCGGCGAGCACTACCTGCGGATGGACGGCCCGGACGTCTACCGCTACGCGACCCGGGCCATCGCCGCGACCGCCCGGACGGCGATCGAGCGGGCCCGGCTGCGGCGCGACGACATCGACCTCTTCATCCCCCACCAGGCGAACTCGCGGATCATCGAGGCGGTCGCCCGCGGCCTCCACGTGCCGATGGAGCGGATGTTCGTCAACCTCGACCGCTACGGGAACACGTCGGCCGCCTCCATCCCGATCGCCCTGGCCGAGGCGGTCGACAGCGGCCGCGTCGCCGTCGGCGACCGTCTCCTCGTGGTCGCCTTCGGGGCCGGCTTCACCGCCGGCGCGGTCGCCTTCGAGTGGGCGGCCGATCCCGCCGCCGGTGGCCGCGCCGCCGCGATCGACGCATCCTCCGTCGCGGTCCGCCGGGCAGCCGACTGGCAGCCGCCAAACCCGCTGCCGGCGAAGCTCGCCGCCCTTCTTGCCGCGTCCTCCCCCGCTGCGCCGGACGGCGCCGGGCCGGACGACGCGTCCCACAACCCAGTGGAGGCCGCCCGATGATCGATCTGACCGGCAGGAGTGCGTGCGTCACCGGGGGTGCCCGGGGGATCGGCCGGGCGATCTGCCTGGCCCTCGCCCGGCAGGGCGCGGACGTCGCCTTCATGGACCGGGGCGACCCGGCGGTCGCAGCCGGGACAGTCGCCGAGATCGAGGCGCTGGGCCGGCGAGCGGTCTTCCATGCCGGCGACGTCACCGACCCCGAAGCCTGCTCGGCCTTCATCGCCGCCGCCGTGGCGGCCTTCGGCAAGGTCGACATCCTGGTCAACAACGCTGGCATCACCCGCGACGACCTGGTCATGCGGATGGGCCTCGACGAGTGGAGGACCGTCCTCGAGGTCAACCTGTTCGGGGCCTTCTACTGCACGAAAGCTGCTCTCCGGCCGATGCTGAAGGCCCGCTCCGGCCGGATCATCAACATGACCAGCGTGTCGGGCCAGGCCGGCCAGGCCGGCCAGGCCAACTACTCGTCGTCCAAGGCGGGCCTGATCGGGCTGACCAAGGCCGTGGCCCGCGAGGTGGCCAGCCGCAGCATCACCGTCAACGCGGTCGCCCCCGGCTTCGTCCTGACGGAACTGACGCAGGATCTGCCGGACGCGCTGAAGGACGAGATCACCCGGCGCACGCCGCTGGGACGCTTCGGGACCGTGGAGGACATCGCCAACGCGGTAGCCTTCCTCGCCTCGGACGAGGCCGGCTACATCACCGGCCAGGTGCTGGCCGTCGACGGCGGCCTGGTGATGATGTAATCCGACGGAGCCGCGCCCCGCTGACGGCCGTGGGGCGCGCCCACGTCGGAGGTCGTCGGCAGGGCGATGATGCCGAAGCCGCTGCTGCCCGGCTTGCCCCGCCGGGACGCATCAGACGGGCTCGCCCACCGGACCCCCAGACGGTGACCGATGGCCCTACAGGGGACCATCCGGCAGCGCTGTACTCTCCAGATGCCCGGAGCCGATGACACCGGCGGTGGCCCGCGAACTGCGGCGCACGAAGGCGCCGCCGCAGTCACCACCACCGTCGCCCTCGCCGACGCCCATGCCCTGACCGCGACCGAGGTGGCCGCCCGCCTCGACGTCGACCCCACGGCCGGCCTCAACGTCGTCGAGGCCACCCGCCGCCTGGCCGTGCTCGGGCCCAACGAGCTGGAACCGGTCGAGCACCCCTCGATCCTCAGGATCATCTGGCGCGGCGCGACCGAGCCCTTCATCCTGCTGCTGCTGCTGGCCGGAGCGCTCGCGATCGCCCTCGGCCACGTGACCGACGGCGCCTTCGTGCTGCTCATGGTCGTGCCCATCGTCGGCGCCGGCGTCGTCACCGAGTACCGCTCGGAGCGAGCGCTCGAGACCCTGCGCGCGGCCACCGCCCCGATTGCTCGCGTCCGGCGAGGCGGGGACGTCGACGAGATCCCGTCGACCTCGCTGGTCGCCGGCGACGTGGTCCTGCTGCGGGTCGGCGACGTGGTGCCGGCCGACCTCCGGCTCTGGCGGGTGGAGGGGCTCGCCTTCGACCGCAGTGCGCTGACCGGCGAATCGCTGCCCGAGCCAGGCTTGATCGAGGCCGATCCGCCGGCGACCGCACTCGCCGACCGGCACTCCATCGCCTACGGGGGCACGAGCGTCGTCGGTGGGCGGGGCGAAGGGATCGTAGTGGCGACCGGGCTGGCCAGCGAGTTCGGGCGCATCTCACGTGCCCTGGCCGGGACGGAGCGCCGCCGGTCGCCGCTGCAGCGTGAGCTGGACCGGCTCGTCCGCATCCTGGTCGTGGTGGCGATCGGCCTGATCGCGATCGTCACTGGACTGGGCTTCTACCGCGGCAACCCGCCCGGCGAGAACCTGATGGCCGGCGTCTCGGCGGCCATCGCCTCGATCCCGGAGGAGCCACCGGCGCTGCTCGCCGTGATCCTCGGTCTGGGCGCCTACCGCCTGCTCCGCCGGGGTGTGCTGGTGCGCCGGCTGAACGCCCAGGAGACGCTCGGCGCGATTGACCTCGTGCTGACCGACAAGACGGGGACGCTCACCGAGAACCGCCTGACGCTCACGGAGCTGCGGACCCCGGCCGGCCCCGTGGCCTCGCCCGACGAGCGCAGGGACATCATCGAAGCGGCGATCCGGGCCGAAGAGGACGCCTGGAGCATCGCCGGCGGCGCACGGCCGGGCTCCTTCACCCGGACGCTGGTGACGGCCGCCGAGGAGCTGGGCTCGTCGGTCTACCTCGACCCGGCCGACCTGCTGGCTGCGGAGCCGGTCGACGACGGCCACCCCTACTCGGTGACCCGGTCGCGTCGCGCCGGAACCATCGAGGCACTCGCCCTCGGCGCGCCCGAGGCGGTCCTGGCCCTTGCCGACCAGCTCGACCCGGGGGAGCATGACGCCTGGCACCGGCTCGTCGAGCGCGGGGCGGACGCCGGCGAACGGCTCCTCCTCCTGGCCCGCTGCCGATCCGGGGAGCCATGGCGGCCGTGGTCGCTGGTCGGGTTCGCCGATCGCCT
>JAGDMV010000004.1 GCA_017860675.1 Chloroflexota bacterium | reverse complement strand
CGCCGCTTCGGGCCGCGCCGGGTGGTGACCCTGGGGATGGGTCTCGAGGCAGCCGGCATCATCGCCGTGTCGTTCCTCATCTCGCCGGGCACCAGCGGCGTCGTCCTGGCAGTGCCGCTGTTCTTCTACGGCATCGGGGTCGGATTCGCGACCGCCCAGCTGACGAGCATCGTCCTCTCGGACGTGCCGGTGGAGCGGTCCGGGCTGGCATCGGGCGCCAACTCGACCATCCGCCAGGTGGGGTCGGCCCTGGGGATCGCCATCCTCGGCACCGTCCTGTTCGTCTCACTGTCGAACGGCGCGAGCGAGCGGTTCGCCACCATCCCGCCGCCGTCCGGCCTGCCGCCCGCCGTCGCTACCGAGGTCAACGACTTCATCGTCACCGCCCTCGAGGAGTCGGCCGGCCAGGTGCTGGTGCCGCTGCGCGATGACCCGTCCACGGTCAACGACTTCGTCCAGCTCCCGCCGGAGGTGGAGGCGTTCCTGGCCAGCCCGGCTGCCAGGGCGTTCTTCGAGCCCTACGTGGCGGCGGCCGACGAGGCGTTCGCCGAGGCGGCGCGCATGGCCGGACTGGTGGCAGCCGGCTTCGTCCTGCTGGGCGTCCTCTTCTCGCTCCTGCTGCCGGCGACGAAGCCGCAACCGGTGGCCGAGGCCTCGGCTTCCGAGTCCGCGCCGGCTCCGGCGATGGCCGGGCCGGGGGAGGCGTGATTCTGGCCTTCCCTCGGCCGGCAGGGCGGCGGCGACCCGGCGCTACTCGATCCTGATCGACACCCCGTCGCCCTCGTCTCCGGCGACGTCCACGATCCGGCCTGTCACGCCGGCCGCCAGCGCGTCGCGGATCCGATCGGCAAAGTCCGGTGGCATGCCCGGCACGGCCGCGGCGAGGCCGGCGAGTGAGCCGGGAATGCTGAGGTCGACCACGACCCGGCCCCGCTCGCGGACCTCGACCCGCAGGTTCCGTTCCCCGGCGGGAGCATCTCCCCGAGGAGGAACCGGAGGCCGCCCGGGCCCGCCGGGGGACCGCTGGAGGGCCTCGAGGAGCGGGGCGGCCTCCTCCGCGGAGAGCCTGCCGTCGGCCACGAGCCCGAGGAGGTGCTGGAGCGGGTCAGTCATCGGAGTGGCTCCCAGGTGCGCCTGTCTCGAGGCGACGGGCAGCCTCGTCCACGCCGATCTCGCCGCGTTCGAGGGCGCGCAGGATGGCCAGGGTCGCCTCACCCGACCCTGCATTCGACGGGGAGCCGGGATCCTCCAGCCCGTCGGGTCGGTCCTCGGTCTCGTCGGTCGGCGCCGGCTCGGATGCCGGGAAGTCCGGCCCTCCTCCCGCAGATTCAGGCTCGGGGGCCGGCCCCTCCCGATCGGGCTCGCGCAGGTTGATGGCGCCGCTGATCGTCGTCACCGCGAGCCTGGCCGTGCCGTCTCCGAGCACCCATCCCGGCCCTCGGTCGCCCGGCGCCGCTCCGGCGTGGCTCGCCCGGGCGCGGCCCGAGACGGTCCGCACAGCGATGGTGACGTCGCCGCCGAGGGCGAGGTCCACCCGGCCGCTGGCGGTGCTCACCGTCCCGTCCACGCCGGCGGCCACCGTGCCGCTGACCTCGACCCGGCCGCTCATCGTCGACACGGCGAGGCCGGCGAGGGTGCCGGCCGCGATCTCGACCTGACCGGAAGCGGTGCGGACGGTGGCGGCCAGGCGGTCGGTCGTCACCAGCGAGACGCGGCCGCTGGCCGTCCTGACCCGGACGTCACCGGTCACGTCTCGGGTGCTCACGTCGCCGGACGCCGTGTGGACGGCGATCCCGCCCCGCACGTCGTGGACGACGACGGCCCCCGAGGCAGTGCTCGCCTCGAGGCGGCACCCCTCCGGGACCTCGAGCTCGATCGTCCGGGCGGCTCGGCCGTGGCCGAAGATGAGGACGCCCACCAGCCAGCTCTGCCCGTTCGCGGTTGCAGGCCACTCGGGGGCGTCGGAAGTGCGCACGGAGAAGCGACCGGGCGTCGCCTCGGTCAGGATGTCGACGGCGTCGGGACCGACCAGCCGCGCGACGGTGCCGCCGACGCCCCGGACCACGATCGTGTCGAGGGTCGTGGCGACGGTGACGACGCCGTGCTCGCCGACCTCGTGCTCGCGCGGACTGCTGCCGGCCGGGCGCTCGAGGGTACGTGCTTCCTTCATCTCAACCTCCAAGGTCGCGGAGCGCGGCCGCCGCGGCCTGCGCGTCGATCTCGTGGCGGGCGAGGCGCTCCAGCACCTCGCGGCGAGCGGCAGCAGCCGCGGTCCGTTCGAGTCCCGGCATCGGCTCCGTCTCGTCGGCAACCCCGGCGGGTGCCGCGTAGCCCAGTGCCCGCAGCAGCGCGTCGACCCGGGCCCGGACGGTGGGGTAGGAGACGCCGAGCTCGCGCTCCATCTCCTTCAGGTTGCCGCGCGAGCGGAGGAAGCTCTCGAGCAGGTCGAACTGCTCGCGGCTCAGCCTGGCAAAGCGCCCGACGTTGAAATCCCCCTCGAGGCTGGTGCCGCAGGCGCGACAGCGCAGCCGCGTGACGGCCAGCTCGCCGCTGCAGATCGGGCAGGTGGCGATCGCGTCGTGAGGCATCACGATCGCCCTCGCCCCGCCCGGTCCGGCGCGCGGAGACAGCCGTCATGGCCGCCGCGGCGCGCGAGGTCCTCGCGGCCCAGCTCGATCTCGCGGCGGATCGCCCGCCCGCCGTGATCAGGGAAGAGGATCCGGCACTCGTACATCTCGTCGTCCTCGCACGGCCTGCGTCATCGGACGATGTTGTACAGCGCTGGTTCTACTTTGTCAAGCGCGAATCGCAAAATGTGATACGCGCTTTCTATTCGGATGATTAGGATGCCAGGGTGATGCTGCCGCTCGCCGGGTCGATGACCAGGGGCACGCTCGGCAGAGGGCGCCGGGCCGGCCCGCCGAGGACGAGGCCTTCCTGGGCCGGGTCGAACGTGGCGCCATGGCACGGGCAGCGGAGGATCCCCGAGCCCGCGTCGTAACGGACCGTGCACCCCTCGTGGGTGCAGATGAGGTCGTAGGCCACGACCCGACCATCGGCCAGCCTGATCGCCGCTCCCGGGTCGCCACTCGATGGGATGGTGAAGGCGACGGCCTCGCCCGCGGCGAGCTGGTTCACGTTGCCGATCACCGGGCCCCCAGGTGTGGCGCCGGCGGTCCCGCCGGGGCCGGGCGAGGACGGGGCCGGGGTGGTGCCGGCCGGCGAGGGCGAGGGTGTCCCCGAGCCGGCACCTGCGGTCGTACCCGGCAGGTCGCCCCCCAGCAGGAGGCGGGCGCCGACGCCCGCGGCGATGGCTGCCACTCCGAGCAGCGCCGCCTGGAGCAGCTCCCGGCGGCCGACGGCACCCGCGACGGGGACGATCCGGGCCGGCGCGCCCGTGCCCCGCCCGCGCCGGTCCGGGACGAGGTTGCCGGCCACGAGGAGCCCGCCGTTGCCGGCCAGGGCGAGGGTGATGAAGCCGAACATGACCGGCAGGTCCGGGCCGAAGTAGAACGGGGTTGTCGTCCACGACGCCGTCAGCCAGAAGATGAGGGCGGTGAAGGCCCCGCCTGCGGCGGCCGCCCGGTAGAGCAGGCCGGTCAGGACCCCGAGACCGACGGCGATCTCGGCCAGGGCGATGAAGGTGCCCATCGCCACGGGATAGGGAAGGGCGAAGGCTTCGATGAGCGGCGTGAGGGGCGAGCTGCGGGTGAACGCCTCGAGCTGCTCCCCGATGGATCCGGGGCCCATGGCGGCCAGGAAGCCCTTCGTGGCGAACTTGTCGAGGCCGGCGTAGAGGAAGGTGAACCCGAGGAACGCCCGGAGGGGGATGAGGGCGGCATAGATGCCACCGAAGCGGTCGAGCCACGGGGGGCCGACGCGGCCGGACGGCCTGGTCACGTCGCGGGTCGGCTGCTGCGCCATGGCGAGCTCCTCGTGGGGTCCGCGCCGGGCTGCCCGGCGCTGCGTGAATGATCGCGCCTTTGGCCTCCGGTACGGTGATCGCCACGTGGCGGTTTCGGCGTCGCTCCGGGTACGATCAGCTGGCCATGGCCCCGAATCGACTGGCCGGCGAGACCAGCCCGTACCTGCTGCAGCACGCCGGCAACCCGGTCGACTGGTACCCGTGGGGCGAGGAGGCGCTCGCCCGGGCGCGCGCGCTTGATCGGCCGATCTTCCTGTCGATCGGCTACGCAGCCTGCCACTGGTGCCACGTCATGGAGCGGGAGTCGTTCGAGGACGAGACGACGGCCGCCTTCCTGAACGAACGCTTCGTCAGCGTGAAGGTGGATCGCGAGGAGCGCCCCGACCTCGACGCGATCTACATGGATGCAGTCCAGGCGTTGACCGGCTCGGGGGGCTGGCCGATGACCGTCTTCCTGGCCCCGGACGGGCGGCCGTTCCACGGCGGCACCTACTTCCCCGATCGACGGCGCCACGGGATGCCCGCGTTCATGGACGTGCTTCGAGCCGTCGACGAGGCCTGGCGCGAGCGCCGGGCCGACGTGGAGGGAGCGGCCGACCACCTGACCGAGGTGATCTCCCGGGCGGCCATGCTGCCGGCCGCCGCCGCCCCGCTGGTCCGCAGCCAGCTGGTGGCCGCCGTCGAGACGCTGGAGGGCGACTTCGACCCGGTCCACGGCGGCTGGGGCAGCGCGCCGAAGTTTCCGGCCGCGATGGCTCTCGAGTTCCTGCTCCGCCGGGCGGCCGGCGGCGACGACCGGGCCGGATCGATGGCTCGCCGGACGCTCGAGCGCATGGCGGCCGGCGGGATCTTCGACCAGCTCGGCGGCGGCTTCGCCCGGTACAGCACCGATGCCGCCTGGATGGTCCCGCACTTCGAGAAGATGCTCTCCGACAACGCCCTGCTGGCCCGCGTGTACCTCCACGCCTGGGCGCTGACGGGCGAGGAGGCGTACCTCGGCACGGCACGGGCGACGCTCGACTTCATGGCCCGCGAGCTGCGCCTGCCCGACGGAGCCTTCGCCGCCAGCCTCGATGCGGACACCGGCGGCGTGGAGGGCGCGACCTACACCTGGACGGCCGGCGAGGTGGCGGAGGCGCTCGCCGCGGCCGGGCTCGACGCGGACCTGTCGCTGGCGATCGAGGCGTTCGGGATCTCCGAGCGCGGCCAGCTCGAGGGCCGGTCGGTCCTGGTGCAGGCGGCCAGGGCCGACGACCTCGCGGCCAGGGCCGGTGTCGACCGCCGGACCGCGCTCGCGGTGCTCGAGCGGGTGCGGCGCACCCTGCTCGCCGCCCGCGAGCATCGACCCCATCCGGCACGGGACGAGAAGGCGATCGCGGGCTGGAACGGGCTGGCGGTCGCCGCCTTCGCCGACGCGGGCGGGCGCCTGGGGCGCACGCCGGATCCCGCCCTGGCGGCGGCCGGGGGCGAGTACCTGGTCATGGCTGCGACCGCCGCCGACCGCCTGCTCGCCGCCCTGCGCACGCCCGACGGCCGCCTCCACCGGTCCTGGGCGGGCGGCCGTGCCAGCCACGCGGCGCTGCTGGAGGATCACGCCGGGCTGGCCGAGGGGCTGCTGGCCCTCTACGACGCGACCCAGGACGAGCGCTGGTTCACGGCGGCGCGCGAGCTGGCCGACGAGGCCATCGACCGCTTCAGCGATCCTGATGGCGGGTTCTTCGACACTCCGGCAGACGGCGAGCCCCTGGTGACCAGGCCGCGAAGCATCACCGACAATGCCGTCCCGTCGGGGAGCGCACAGCTCGTGACCGTGCTCCTGCGCCTGGGGGCGCTCACCGCGGACGAGCGCTACGCCGACGCCGTCGAGCGTGCGCTCGCCCGGGCCGGCCCGACCGCCGTCCGCCTGCCGCTCGGCTTCGGCCAGTGGCTGGTCGCCCTCGACTGGCTGCTCGAACGCGCGGACGAGGTGGCGATCGTCGGCGACTCGGCAGTCCCCGCGGTCGGCCAGCTGCGGGCCGTCCTCGACCGCGGCTATCGGCCGCGGCTGGTGGTGGCGGTCGCCACCGACCCGGCCGGGAGCGCGGTCCCGCTGCTCGCGTCGAGGTTCGCCGTGGATGGCCGGCCGACGGCCTTCGTCTGCCGCGACTTCGCCTGCCGGCGACCGGTGACCGAGCCCGAGGCGCTCGCCGCCCTGCTGGGCTGATCGCACCGAGCAGCCGCGCGGCGTGTGGGTCGTCTGCTGCGCCTGCGCCGGGCTCAGGCGCCGGGCTCAGGCGCCGCCGGGCTTCTGCTCGTCGTCGTCGAGCTTGCCCTCGACCTCGTCCCGCACGCTCTTCACCCCGCGCCCGAACATCGCCCCGAGGGCGGGCAGGGTCTTCGGGCCACGCCAGATGAGGACGATGACCAGGACGATGATCAGGACGACCAGGACGTCCGTGCCGAAGATCATGGGCGCATCGTACTCGCTCGCGCTCCGGCGGGCGTGGAGCGCGGCCGACGGCGCAGCGTGCGGCGGGGCAGGGGAGGTCCGCGCACCGGGATCCCGCGCGCTGCTCGCCCGCGGTACCCTCGACGTGTGTCGGTCGCAGCTGCGGTGCGCGCCCGCGAGCCGGCACGGAAGGAGGTCGGACGTGGCCGTGCGGGTGCCGGACCTCGGCGCAATCCTGGCCGAGGCGCAGATGCGCCGGATCGCGCTCGACGCGACGGGCGTGTACTTCGTGACGGACATCGACCCGTCGCACGCGGAGGACTTCGCCAAGACGATGCTCCTGATGAGCGTGCCCCGGCGCGACCGACGCGACCAGCCGATCACCGTCTACATCAACTCGGGCGGCGGTTCCGTCGGCGACGGGCTGGCGATGATGGAGGTCATCAACCGGATGCGCCGCCAGTTCGGCGTGCGCATCGACACGGTGGTGCTCGGCTACGCCTACTCGATGGGCGCGATCGTCAGCCAGGCCGGCGACCACCGCTCGATGGGCCGGTTCGGGACGCTGATGCTCCACTCGCCGCAGTGGATCCTGTCCGGCGAGGACGAGCGGATCTTCAAGGATTACTCGCGTCTGTCCGAGCACTACCAGGCAACGGTGGCGAACCTGTTCGCGACGCGGACCGGCCACCGCGACGCAGCCTGGTGGCGCCGCTTCATCTGGTCCGGCCGTGACCGCTTCCTGGGCCCCGACGAGTGCCTGGAGCTGGGGCTGGTCGACGAGATCCTCGAGCCGATCTTCCAGGAAGTCCCGATCAGGGGCCCAGGGGGATCGGCCGGCCCGGCGGCCGGGCACGCGGGAAGCACAGGGGGCGATCCCGGCTGACGGGGCCGTGGTCCGGAGCCAGAGCCACGCCGCGCAGGTCGCGGCGCCGACCTGACGCCAGCAAACCGAACGCCCGGTCGAAATAGCCCTTCGGGTGGTATCCTCCGGGGACCGTGGCCCGCCGACCCGCCGATCCCGCCCCGTCGCCAGGTGGCCCGGCCGACGTCCCGCCGGTCGACGCGCTCGACCGCTTCGCACCGCCGGTCGCCGCCTGGTTCCGCGACGCCTTTGCCGCGCCGACGCCGGCCCAGGTCGGGGGCTGGGCGGCGATCGCGGCCGGCGGCAACGTCCTTGTCCACGCCCCGACCGGCAGCGGCAAGACGCTGGCGGCGTTCCTCTGGGGTCTCGACCGCCTGTTGCGTGGGCCGGAGCTCGGCGATCGTCCAGGCACGGCGGCGCCCGACGGCGACCGGCGGGATGGACCGCCCGCACGCGGACCGCAGCAGGTGCCGCCGGGCGTGCGGCTGCTATACGTGAGCCCGCTCAAGGCGCTCACCTACGACGTCGAGCGCAACCTGCGGGCGCCGCTGACCGGGATCACCCTTGCCGCCCGCCGGCTGGGAACGCCGGTCCGGCACGTGACCGTGGCCTCGCGCACCGGCGACACACCCTCGGAGGATCGCCGCGCCCTCGCGAAGCATCCGCCCGACATCCTGATCACGACGCCGGAGTCCCTCTACCTCCTCCTGACGAGTGGAGCGCGAGACATCCTTCGGCAGGTGGAGGCGATCATCGTCGACGAGGTCCACGCCGTCGCCGGGACCAAGCGCGGCGCCCACCTCGCCTTGTCGCTCGAGCGGCTGGAGGCGCTCCGGCCCGCCGGGGCGGCGCCGCTCCAGCGGATCGGCCTGTCGGCGACGCAGCGTCCGCTGGAGACGATCGCGCGGTTCCTCGGCGGCGTCGGAGAGGGGCGGGCGGTCACGGTCGTCGACGCCGGCGCCCGCAAAGAACTCGACCTGGCGGTCGTGGTCCCGGTCGAGGACATGGGCCGTCTCGGCGAGCCGTTGCCGCTCGACGAGCAGCCGGGTGGACCAGCCGCCGGGCCCGACGGTCGTCTCTCGATCTGGCCGGCGATCCACCCCCGGATCCTGGAGCTGATCCGCGCGCATCACTCCACGATCGTGTTCTGCAACAGCCGGCGCCTGGCCGAGCGCCTGGCCCAGCGCCTGAACGAGCTGGCCGGCGAGGATCTCGTCCGGGCCCACCACGGCTCGATCGCCCGCGAGCAGCGAGTCGAGATCGAGGAGGCGCTGAAGGCGGGGCGGCTGCCGGCGCTCGTGGCGACCTCGTCGCTCGAGCTGGGGATCGACATGGGCGCGGTCGACCTCGTCGTCCAGGTCGAGAGCCCGACCAGCGTGGCCCGCGGCCTGCAGCGCATCGGCCGGTCCGGCCACCGGGTGGACGAGGTCAGCCGGGGAGTGATCTTCCCCAAGTACCGCGGCGATCTCCTCGAGTGCGCGGTCGTGGTCGAGCGGATGCGCGCCGGCGCGATCGAGACGACGACGATCCCGCGCAACCCGCTCGACGTGCTCGCCCAGCAGCTGGTGGCGATGAGCGTCATGGACCGCTGGACGGTCGGGGATCTCCACGCCCTCGTGACCCGGGCGGCTCCCTTCGAGAGCCTCACCCGCGAGGCGCTCGAGGGCGTGCTGGCGATGCTGGCCGGCGCCTACCCTTCGGACGAGTTCGCCGAGCTGCGGCCGCGCCTGGCCTGGGACCGGCTGACCGACACGGTCGAGGGCCGGCGCGACGCCCGGGTGGTGGCGGTGACGTCCGGCGGGACGATCCCGGATCGTGGCCTGTACGGCGTGTTCACCGTCGGCGAGGCGGGTACCCCCGGGCGACGCGTGGGCGAGCTCGACGAGGAGATGGTCTACGAGAGCCGGGCCGGCGAGGTGATCGTCCTCGGGGCCTCGGCCTGGCGGATCGAGGAGATCGGGCCCCAGCGGGTGGTGGTCTCGCCGGCCCCCGGCGAGCCCGGCAAGCTCCCCTTCTGGAAGGCCGACGCGCTGGGGCGTCCGATCGAGGTGGGCCGGGCGATGGGCGCCTTCACCCGCGAGATCGAGGCCGACCTGGCCCGCGGCGCACGGGGGCGAGCGGCCGCGGTGGCTCGCCTGCGGGAGCGCAACGCCCTCGACGAGCGGGCGGCCGAGAACCTGGTCGCCTACCTCGAGGACGAGGTTGCCTCGTCCGGCGCGCTCCCGACTGACCGGCGGATCGTCGTCGAGCGCTTCCGCGATGAGCTGGGCGACTGGCGCCTCGTGCTCCTGACCCCGTTCGGCGGCCGTGTCCACGCCCCCTGGTCGCTGGCGGTCGAGGGTCGTCTGCGCGACCGCTTCGGGGAGGGCGTCGTCGGCATCTGGTCCGACGACGGGATCGCGCTCCGGCTGCCCGAGGCCGAGCTGGACGGGGTCGAGGAGCTGCTCTTCCCGTCGGCCGATGAGATCGAGGACCTCGTGGTAGCCGCGCTCGGCGGCTCGGCGTTGTTCACCTCCCGCTTCCGCGAGAACGCCGCCCGGGCCCTGCTCCTGCCGCGCCGCCGCCCGGGCACGAGGACGCCGCTGTGGCTGCAGCGCCGGCGGGCGGCCGACCTGCTGGCCGTCGCCGCCCGTTATGCCTCGTTCCCGATCCTCGTGGAGACATACCGCGAATGCCTGGCCGACGTCTTCGACCTGCCGGCCCTGCGCGACGTCCTGGCCGCCGTCGAGCGGCGGGACGTGGCCGTTCACCGGGTGGAGACGGTCCGCTCCAGCCCCTTCGCCTCGTCGCTCCTGTTCGACTACATCGCCACCTACATGTACGAAGGTGATGCGCCGCTGGCCGAGCAGAGAGCCCAGGCGCTGGCTCTCGATCGCGACCTGCTGCGCGAGCTGCTCGGGCAGGAGGAGCTCCGCGAGCTGCTCGATCCCGAGGCGCTCGAGGCGACCGAGCTCTCGCTGCAGGCCCTCTCCGACGATCGCCGGGCCGGCTCGGTCGACCAGGTCCACGACCTGATGCGGCACCTCGGCGACCTGTCCGAGGAGGAGGTCGCGGCCCGGACGCGCGGCGGGCTGCCGGCCGCCCGCGAGTGGCTGGAGACGCTTGCCGCGGGCCGCCGGGCAGTGGCGGTCCGCGTGGCCGGAGCGCCCCGCTGGATCGCCATCGAGGACACTGCCCGCTACCGGGACGCGACCGGCGTCCAGCCCCCGCCGGGCGTGCCGGCCGCGTTCCTCGGCGAGACGCACGACGCGCTCGGCGGCCTCATCGCCCGCTGGGCCCGGACGCACGGCCCGTTCCTCGCGGGCGAGCCGGCCGCTCGCTGGGCACTGCCGCTCGGGATCGTGGAGGACGCGCTGGCCCGCATGGTCGGCGCGGGCATGCTCCTGCGGGGCGAGTTCCGGCCCGGCGGGTCGGAGCGCGAGTGGTGCGACCCGGAGGTCCTGCGCCTGCTCCGGCGGCGTTCGCTGGCGCGGCTGCGACACGAGGTCGAGCCTGTGGAGCCGGCCGCCCTGGCCCGCTTCCTCCCCGCCTGGCAGGGCGTGGCGCCGGCGGGCGACCGGCCGTCGCCGCTCTACGGTGACGCGGCGCTCGAGCGGCTGGCCGAGGTCGTGGACCAGCTGGCCGGGCTGGCGATCCCGGCCTCGGTGCTGGAGCGCGACGTGCTGCCGGCCCGGGTGCCCGGCTACCAGCCGCGCCTGCTGGACGAGCTCGGCGCGCTGGGCGAGGTCAGCTGGGTCGGACGCGGGCCTCTCGGCCGCGACGACGGCAGGATCGCCCTCGTCCGGCCGTCGCGGGCGGCGCTGCTGGCGGCGACCCCGACAGGGAGCAGCCCGGCCGGCGGCGGCGGAGCGGCCGGCGGCGGTCCGGCCGGGTCGCTGGCCGTCGTGGCGCGTTCGTCAGGGCCGCGCCACGAGGCGATCCGCGCCCATCTGGCGCGCCGGGGTGCGTGCTTCTACCGCGAGCTCCACGCGGCCGCCGGCGGCGGACCCGACCGCGAGGTCCTCGACGCGCTCTGGGACCTGGTCTGGGCCGGCGAGGTCACCAACGACACCTTCGCCCCGCTGCGGGCCCTCCGCTGGGCGCGGCCGTCGCGCGACCGGCGGCCACGCCCGGGGCGGCTGACAAGCCTGGGACCCCCGGAGGCGGCCGGCCGCTGGTCCCTGGTCGAGGCTCCGGCAGGCGCGGCCGCGGCTTCGGCGACCGGCCGCCTGCACGCCGCGGCCATGGTCCTGCTCGAGCGGCACGGCGTCCTCGTCCGGGAGGCGGTGATCGCCGAGGGGGTCGAGGGCGGCTTTGCCGGCGTCTACCCGGTCCTGCGGGCCATGGAGGAGGCCGGCAGGATCCGGCGCGGCTACTTCGTGGCCGGCCTTGGGGCGGCCCAGTTCGCCCTCCCGGGGGCGGTCGACCGCCTTCGCTCGACCAGGGAGCCGGACCCGGCCGCGCCGGCGGTCCACCTGCTGGCAGCCGCCGACCCCGCCCAGCCGTACGGGGCCGCCCTGGCCTGGCCGCGCCGCAACCCGGCCGACCGCCGGCCCTTCGCCCGGGTGGCCGGCGCCCACGTTGTCCTGGTGGATGGCCAGCCCGTCCTTTTCGTCGAGCGGGGCGGTCACGGCCTGGCGACGTTCGCCGCGGCCGACGATCCCGGCGTCGCCCGGCTCGCCCTTGCCGCGCTGCGCGACCTGCTTGCGGACGGGCGCTCGCGCGAGATCCTGGTCGCGCGCGTGGACGGGGGGCCGGTCGCTCCCGGGACGCCGTGGCGATCGCGCCTCGCCGAGGCAGGCTTCGTGCCCGGCTATCGCGGCATGGCGCTCCGCGCCGGTCGCTGAGAGAGCGCCGGCCGTGCCCGAGGGCGACACCCTCTTCCGCACCGCCGCCGGCCTGCGACCGCACCTCGTCAGCCGGCGGGTGATGGCGGCGAGAGGCCGCGTCCCCGGTCCGCGCCTCGAGGCGATCGTGGGAGCGCAGGTCGCCGCGGTCGATTCGCAGGGCAAGAACCTGCTGATCCGTTTCTCGAACGGGCTCCAGCTGCGGACGCATCTTGGGATGCGCGGTGCCTGGCACCGCTACCCGCCGGGTCGCCCGTGGCGGCGGCCACCGGGGCGTGCCTCCGTCGTGCTCGAGGTGGACGGCTCGGTCGCGGTCTGCTTCGACGCGTCGGTGGCCGAGCTGCTGGAGATCCGGGCCGAGGGCCTGCACCCGCCTCTGGCCGGGCTCGGTCCAGACCTGCTGGCCGAGGACTTCGACCCGGCGGAGGCAGTCCGCCGTTTGCGCGACCCGGCCCGGGCTGGCCTGTCGATCGCCGAGGCGCTGCTCGATCAGCGAGCGCTGGCGGGGGTCGGGAACGTGATCAAGAGCGAGGCACTGTTCCTCGAGTCGGCCGACCCGTTCGCGCAGGTCGAGTCGCTCGACGACGCGACGCTCGTGCGGCTCGTCGAGAGGGCGCGCACGCTGCTGCGTGCCAACCGCGGCGACGGCCCGCGCATCACCACCACGCCCGAGCTGGCTCGCGCCGGCCGCCGCCTGTGGGTCTACGGCCGGAAAGGCCGGCCGTGCCCTCGCTGCCGCGCGCCGGTGGCGTCGCAGCGGCACGGGGCGCTGCCTCGCATAACGTACTGGTGCCCGCGCTGCCAGGGAGGTGGAACATGACCACGATCGATGTCAGCTGCGAGGCCGACGCCGGTGGCTGGATCTGCCGCGTCACGGTCGCGGACGGAGGCTCGTCGACCCGCCACGACGTCCGCGTCGGCCGCGAGGACCTCGAGCGCCTTGCGCCGGGTGCCGCCGGACCCGACGCGCTGGTGAGGGCGGCCTTCGCCTTCCTGCTGGAGCGGGAGCCGAAGGAGTCGATCCTGCGCACCTTCGACCTGCCGGTCATCGGTCGCTACTTCCCCAGCTGGGAGGCCGACGTGCGCCGTCGCCTGGGCTGATCCGGGGCGGGCCCGGCCGCTCAGCCGCCGATGCCGAGCCAGGCCCTGGCACGCCCGCCCGCGGCGGCCAGCAGCTGCGCCGTGCCCGCCCGCGGACCTGAGCGCATGACCGCCTCCCATCTGCGCGCGGTCGCCCCGGCCGCGGCCAGCCGCGCTCGCCACGCTGACGGGCGCACGAGCGAACCCGGGTCCGGGTGGACCCACAGCCAGGGGACCAGCGCCCAGAGGAAGATCAGGTAGTCGATCCGCAGCGGGCGCGGGAAGGCCGCCAGCGTCTCGAGCTGGATGAGCATCGCCGGCAGCGTGACCAGCGAGAGGACGGCCCCGACGCCGAGGAAGGCGAGGCCCCAGGCTCGGCCGCGCGGCGCCAGCAGCGGCAGAAAGACGACCGGCACCCACTTCACTGCGGTGGGGAGCGCCCACAGCAGGCCCGCCGCGGGCGGCCGCGCCCACTGCGCCGCCCACAGCATCAGCACCAGGAGCAGGTTGATGTTGCCGGTGTCGATGCTGGCCGCGACCGGCAGGGCGACGATCGCCACCAGGACCGCGGTCGCGAGCGGTCGACGCACGTAGGCCCAGTGGACGCTCCACAGGAAGAGCAGGATGCCGGCCCAGCGCCAGGCAAACCAGGCCACCTCCCAGGGCAGGAGTGCCCACGGCGCGAAGAGCGGCAGGAGCCACGGCGCGTAGACCCAGGGCATGAACGGGGCCGGCGGGTTGAACGGGTCGCCGCCGGCCAGCCAGATGCGCACCGCCGCCCAGTAGGCTCGGGCGTCGGCGCCGACCAGCTCGCCGCGCGCGATCCCACCGGTGATGAGCAGGCCGAAGACGATGCCCAGGATCACGATCGCGGCGACGCGCCGCGGGTCTCGCAGCCGCCCCGCCGCGCGGCGGAGGTCGCCCTTGGCCGGTGGCGGCCAGCGGCGAACCGGTGCCTCCGACACGGGCACCGCGGGCGCGGACGGCGGCCCGGCGGGGATCGACATCGGCCCGAGTATGGCACCGCCACGACGGCCGGGGCTAGACTCGTGCCGGGTCGGCCGGAGCGGGCCTGGGCCCGTCACGGCCGCCTGCCACGGAGTGATCGCGATGCGCATGCGTGCCCTCGTCGACCCGGCGATCCTGCCCGCGTACGCCACGAGCGGGATCCGGATGGCTCGTCGCGCGATCCGCGGCCACGTGCGCCACCGGGGCGACGCCGTCTCGATCCTCGCCGCGGTCGTCGCTTCGTGTGCAGACGGACGCCACCTCGACGCCTCAGGTGGCCACTTCCGCCAGTTCTGGACCCGCGACTTCGGCTTCAGCGCTCAGGCCCTGGTGCGCCTGGGGGAAGGCGCCCGGGTGGACGCCAGCCTTGAGTGGGCCCTTGCGGCCTGGAAGCGGCACGGCCGGGTGACGACCACGATCTTCCCCGGCGATCGTCCGGCCGACGTCTGGGACTACGGCGTCGACTCGCTCCCGCTCCTGCTCCGGGCGCTCAGGGCGGCGCCGTCCGGGGAGCTGCTGGCGACCCGTCACGCCGCGCTCCTGGGCGCCGAGGTCGGGCACTTCGGCGCTGTCGTCGTCGAGCCGGCCGGCGGCTGGGTTCGCGACGATCGGCCGTTCTCCACCCACCGCGACACCGTCCGGTCGGGGCCGAACGCATATGCCCACGCCATGGTGGCGCTGCTCGAGCGCGAGCTGCGCGAGACGGGCTGGTTCCCACTCCCTTTCGCGGCCGGCGCAGCGGACCGCCTCGTGGCCGGCTTCTGGCGGGGCGATCACTTCGCCGAGGGCCGGCCGGGGACCCGCGAGGCCGCTCTGGTCACGGGCGACGCGAACGTCGTCCCCTTCTGGCTGCGGATCGTGCCCGACGACCTCGGCGCCGTCGAGATGCTGGCCAGGATCGAGCACGAGGGCCTCGCGCGGCCGCTCCCGCTGCGCTACGCGGCGCGGCGGTCGGCGCGCGAGGACCGGCTCCAGGGAGCCTTGCTGCCCGACTATCAGGGCACCGCCATCTGGACATCGCTCGGGGCGATGGCCCTCGACGTGATGGACCGGGTCGAGGCACCGGGCACCGACGCCGCGATCGGGCGCTATGCCGCCCTGGTGGAGCGGGATGGCACGCTCTGGGAGGTTCTCGGTGACGACCTCCGGCCATACCGCGGGCGGCTCGGCCTGTGGCACGCCGACGAGGCGATGCTGTGGGCGGCCATCCTCCTCGATCTCCTCATCCGGCGTGCCGGGCAGGCAGGCACGGGCGATCGACCCTAGCCGGCGCCGATCGCCCGGGCGGCGGCGACGATGACGACCGCGACCAGCAGTGCCAGCAGCAGGTTCCGCCGCCAGCGCACCACGGCCACCGCGGCAGCCACCGCCAGCAGCTCGATGCCGACGGCGAGCGTCGGCCGGCCGGCCGCGTCGCGGACGACGAGCACGGCCGACGCGGCGAGCGCGGCCAGCACGGCCGGCCCGACCAGCCGCAGGTACTCGAGCACGCGCGGCGACAGGCGCTCGAAGCCGGGCAGGAGCAGGGGGATCGCCCGGCTCGGGTAGGTGACGGCGGCCATGAGGACCGCCAGGCCGACCAGCTCGATGCTCACGGCGCCATCCCGTCGTCGGATCGGCCGGGCACCGCCGCGAACGTCGCCGGGTCGGCCGGCAGCTCGTCCGGCTCGGGCACGGCCGGGTCACGGCGCGGCACGGCAAGGCCGGCGAACGGGCCGGCCAGGCCGCCGGCGATGATTCCGACCGAAGGATCGATCGCCAGCCCGACGACGACCGCGACCAGCGCGCCGGTCACGGCTGCGACCAGCTCCCGCCGGCCGCTCACCAGGCCGACGGCCAGCCCGGCCATCGCCGCCGGGAAGATGATGTCCAGGGCGATGACCCGCGGGTCGGGGACCGCCTCTCCAGCCAGGAAGCCGGCGATGGTGGCCGCGTTCCAGGGGATGAACATGACCGCGACGGCGGCGATGGCGTAGCCACCGGGGTCGGCCCGTCCGAGGCGGCGGAAGTGCACCAGGGTGAGGGCGAACGCCTCGTCGGTCAGCACGTGGGCCATGGCGGCGCGCCGCGGCCGCGACTGCTCGCGCAGCCACGGGGCGAGGGCGGCCGCGTAGAGAAGGTGACGGGCGTTGAGGAACGCGGTGAGGAGCACGATCAGCGGCCAGCCCGCCCCGGCCGCCACGAGGCCGGCAGCCGCCAGCTGGGCGGCGCCGGCGAAGACGATGGTGCTCATCGCCACGGCTTCCACCAGGGAGTAGCCCGCCTCCCTGGCCGCGAGGCCGAAGACGAGCCCGAAGCCGATCCCGATCGCAGCGATCCCCAGCCCGTCGACAGCGAGCCGGCGGCGCGCCAGGCGGACGGTCGAGCCGTCATCGGCCGCCGGCCCTGCGGCGGGCGGTCCGTCCGTCATCGCTGGGGTGCCACGATCACGCGAGCGACCGGTCCGGGTTCAGCGCAGGGCAGTCCTGCCGCAGCGGTCGCAGGCCACGACGATCGCGCGTCGCTGCCTCGCGTAGCCGGCCGCGTGGAAGGTCCCGCCGCAGCCCCCGTGGTAGTAGATCCACCATCGCTCCTGGGCGTCGAGGGGCGTCGCCTCGGCAGCCAGGGTCGTCGCCAGCCCCTCGTTGGCGCCGACGATCGCGGCGACCGCGGCCGCGCGCTCGGCCTCCGTCTCGCTCGAGTAGGGATAGCTCTGGCTGACGTTCGAGGACACGCGACCCTCCGCTGCTGCCGGACCGGCGACCGCCCCAAGGATAGGCGACGTCCGGCGTGCGGAGCGGCCGCGGGCGGCCAGGTTCCGCACCGCGGCGGCACGGCGCCGGTTGGTCCGCGAGGTCCCGGAGGCCCCCCTCAGGCAGGCAGGTCGCCGAAGACCGCCCGCCAGGCAGCCGACAGGATCGCCTCCGTCCGCTCGGGGATTCGGCCGCGGAAGGCGACCGCGCAGGCGGCGTTCCAGGCGGCGATGAACCCGTAGCGCGGGTCCCACGGTGCGCAGGCGTCCTCCATCAGGCCGATCGCGGCGTCCTGGAGCGGGTGGCTGGGACGGCCGGTGAAGAAGCTCGTCAGGCGCTCGAGGGGGCCCTCGCTCTGCGGCCGCAGACGAGTCCCGAACCGGGCCACGTCGAGGCCGGTGACGCCGGTCGCGATCGCCACCACGACGTCGGTGAACAGCTCGTCGATCTCGCTCTCCTCGGCCCGGCTGAGCCGCGGCCCGTCGTACCAGGCCCACCAGTAGCCGTAGTCGACCTTCTTCCGCATCTCCTTCTCGTGCGCCAGCTTCTCGACGGCGGCAGCGAGGGCCTTCAGGTCGTCGACATCGAGCGCCGCGTAGCGGCGGACGATCGCGTGGCGGGGCCCGCCGTAGAGCAAGGGCGGCGGCTCGCTCATCCGGTGCACACCTCGTTCACGCGTTCACCAGGTTGCCGGCAGGCCGGCCGATCGGGGGTCGGTCGCCGCCGCCAGGGTTCCGCCGCCGGCAGGTCCGCCGTCCACCAGCTCGATCGCGTGGCAGTGGCCCAGGCCCGAGTCGAAGGGCGTCACCACCTCAAGGCGATGCCCTCGTGCCGCCAGCCCCGGCAGGACGCCGGCCCGGAAGCGCGGCTCGATCCTGACCTGGTCCGGCGGGGCGTATGGGGCGACCGGCTCGGGGAACCAGCGCGGGGCGGCAACGGCCGAGGCGACGTCCACGCCCCCGTCGACAAGGGCCGACACGACCTGGGCATGGATGGCCGGCTGGGCGTCGCCGCCCATCGAGCCCAGCACGATCCATGGCCGGCCGTCCCGGAAGAGCATCCCCGGCATGAGGGTGTGGAGCGTCCGCTTCCCCGGCGCCAGGGCGTTGGGGTGGCCCGGTTCCAGGCGGAAGTAGGTGCCCCGGTTCTGGTAGCCGATGCCGGTCGCCGGGTCGACGATGCCCGAGCCGAAACCGCCGAAGTTCGACTGGACCAGGCTGACCGCGTTGCCCGCGCGATCAACCACCCCGAGCCAGACGGTGCCCCCGCCGGGCGGAAGGGCGGCGGGGGGCGGTGTCGCCGCCCGGCCGGGAACGATCCGTGAGGCCAGCTCGTCCAGGTAGGCCGGGTCGAGCAGCCTTTCGACCGGGACCGGCACGCGATCCGGATCCGCCAGCCAGCGGTCGCGGTCGGCCAGGGCCAGCTTCGTGGCCTCGATCCCGGCGTGCACCCAGTCGACGTCCGGCCCGGCCGTCGCCCCGCCGTCGCCGGGCAGGAACTCGGCCGCCGCCGGCGCCTCCATCCGAGCCAGGATGGACAGGATCTGGAGGGCGACCAGCCCGCAGCTGTTGGGCGGATGGGCCGTCACCCGGGTGCCGCGGTAATCGATCCCGAGGGGCTCTGTCCAGCTGGATGCGTGGGCGGCCAGGTCGGCGGCGGTGACGGGTGTCCCGGCGGCCTCGAGCGCGGCCGCCTGGCGCCGCCCGATGTCGCCGCTGTAGAAGTCGTCCCAGCCGGCAGATGCGAGCCGCTCGATGGTGGAGGCCAGCGCCGGGAGCCGGACGCGCTCGCCCGGCCGCCATGGCCGCCCTGCCGGCCGGTAGACCGCGTGCCAGCCGGCGGCCGCCGGCCCGAGGTCCGCGGCGAAGACGGCGGCGGCACGCTCGACGGCGAGGCGCCAGGCGTCGTCGGCCGGGAACCCCTCGCCGGCCAGCTCGATGGCCGGGGCGAGAAGTGACGCAGGCGGCAGGCTGCCGAACCGGGAGTGGGCGTCGCCCCAGGATCGCACCGCGCCGGGCACGGTGACAGTCAGCGGGCCACGCGCGGGAAGCTCGGCCAGGCCGGACGCCCGGAGTGCCGCCGCTTCGGCCCGCGACCCGGCGCGGCCCGAGCCGTTCAGCCCGACCTGGCGACCCGCCTCCTCGTCCCAGGCGAGCCAGAACGCGTCGCCGCCGAGGCCGCAGGCATAGCCGGCCACCACTGCAAGGACGGCGTTGGTGGCGATCGCCGCGTCCACCGCCGTCCCGCCGGCGCGCAGGATACCGAGACCGGCCGCTGTCGCCAGCGGATGCGGCGCCACGACCGCGGCCGAGGCCCCGCGGGCCATGGCGGCCGGGACGAGCGGACGGGCGGGCACGGAAGGCGCGGCAGGAGCGCTCACGGGATCGATTGTATGGCCGGCCCGTGCAGGCATTACCCTGCGCGGGTGGAGCGCTCCCTGTGGGCCGTCATCCTCGGCACCTTCACCCTCCGCCTGAGCACCGGCCTGACGGGCACGATGCTGGTCTACTACCTGGCCGAGCTGCCGGAGCACGGTGGCGAGCCGGTGGACCCGCTGGTTCTCGGCCTGTTCGCGGCGACGTTCTACGTCGCCGAGCTTGCCCTCTCGCCGCTCTTCGGGGCGCTGGCCGACCGCTTCGGCTACCACCGGATCATGGAGCTGGGTCCCGCCTTCGGGGCGGTGGCGGTGATCCTCACCGGCCTCACCACGAACCTCTACGTCCTGGGCGCGACGCGCTGGCTCGAGGGGTCGTCCACGGCCGCCAGCGTGCCCTCGATCCTGGGCTTCATCGCCCTGGCCACGGCCGCCGACGAAGGGCTGCGCGGCAAGGCCGCGGCGCGCTTCGAGCTGGCGACGCTGGCCGGGCTCGGCGCGGGGCTGATCGTGGCCGGCCCGCTCTATGCGATCTTCGGGCCGCTCGCCTTCTTCCTCAACGCCGGCATGTACGGGGTCTCCTGGCTGATCTACCGGCTGGGGGTCGCCGACCCGCGCGCCGACCACGGGGGACGGGAGCACCGCCGCCACGTCACCCTGCGGCGCTACTGGACGATCCTCTCGGGGGCCCACGTCTGGCTGCTGGCCCCGACCTGGATCGCGGTCAACGCGGCGATCGGGATCTGGTCCGCCCAGGGCCTGTTCGCCTTCGTGTCCGAGCCGAACCCGGAGTTCAGCGACCAGTGGCTGATCCAAGGCTTCGAGCCGGTCATGATCAGCGTAGCGCTGGTGGCCGGCGGCGCGGTGTTCGTGGCCGGGCTGGTCTACTGGGGGAACCGCTTCAGAACGCTGCGGCGGACGACGATCATCTTCTATGGGATCCTCGGCGGCGCGGCGCTCGTAGGAGCTGCGCTCATCATCAACCACGGGCAGCAGCTGGCGATCCCGATCCTCGTCTGCTGCGGCCTGGTGTTCATCGCCGGGCTGTTCGTGCTGGCCGGTGCGACTCCGGCGGCAATCGGGCTGCTGGCGGACATGAGCGAGCCGTACCCGGAGGACCGGGGGGCGATCATGGGTCTCTACTCGGTCTTCCTCGCGCTGGGCCAGATCGGCGGGGCGATGATCGGCGGCGCGGCGGCCAGCTGGAAGGCGATCGACGGCCTCCTCCTGGCGTCGCTGGCGCTGCTCGTCCTCGCCGTGATCCCGCTCGGCTGGCTGCGGCGCTACGAGCACCAGGTCGGGACGACCGCGGCGGAGGCGAGCCCGGCCCGGTAGCAGGCTGGCAGGCAGCAGTCCGGCCGGTCCGCCGTATCATCGGCCGATCGGACGGCCGGTGGCCGTCCCCGGAGCGCGAGGGAATCCATGCCGCGTCGAGTCGCGATCATCACCGACTCCACCGCCGACCTGCCGCCGGAGATTGCCGCCGCCCGCGGCATCGCCGTCGTGCCCCTGTTCGTCATCTTCGGCGAAGAGCAGTTCCGGGCCGGCGTCGACATGTCGACGGCCGTGTTCTGGGAGCGGATGCTCGCCCCTGGCGCGCCCTGGCCCGGCACGGCCGCGGCATCGCCGGCCACGTTCCGCGACGCGTACCAGGCCGCGTTTGATGCCGGCGCCGAGGCCGTTGTCTGCATCACCATCTCGACCATGCTGTCGGCCTCGTTCAAGAGCGCCGAGGTCGGGGCGCAGATGCTCCCGGGGCGCGATGTGACGGTCGTCGATTCGGAGACCGCCTCGATCGCCGAGGCCATGCTGGTGCTTCATGCGGCCGACCTGGCCGACGAGGGCCGGTCCGCGGCCGAGATCGCGGCGTCCGTCCGGGCGCGGATGGCGGACCTGGAAATGTACCTCGCCCTCGACACGATCGAGTACCTGCGCAAGGGAGGGCGCCTCTCGGCCGGGAGGGCGACGATCGCGACGCTCCTGTCGATCAAGCCGATCATCACGGTCGCTGACGGTGTCGTCGAGGTCGTCGAGAAGCCCCGCACCAGGTCCAAGGCGCGCGCACGCGTCCTCGATCGCGTCGCCGGAGGCCGCGAGGCCGAGAAGACCGCGGTGCTCTACTCGCCCGGCGAGGGGACCGACCCGGTCGCCTTCCGGGACGAGCTCCTGGCTCGCCTGCCGGGCGCGATCGACCCGGCGTCCGTCATCCTGGCGATCCTCGGGCCGTCCATCGGGCCCCATGTGGGGCCGCGCTGCATGGGTGCGGTCATCCTGCGTCGGTCGGCCTAGCGGGTCTCGGTCCCCGGATGCCTCGGGCTCACCCACGACGGATGCCACGGTTGCGATCCAGTACCGGCCGAGTGGCGGGACCATTGCGCCCGGGTTGGCCGGGCCGTTCGAACCGGCTGCCCCCGCCCCGTTCGGCCCTTCCGCGGCGGGGCTGCCAGCCGTCAGACTCGCGGCAGTGCTCGGCCCGCCGATCGCTGGAGTTGACGCGGGCGTGCCGTACGGTGACCGAAGCCTGGAGGAACCCACGCCCATGACCATGGAGAAGGCCGTCAAGATCAACGCCTGGGAGGTCGCCCAGCAGCAGTTCGACCTGGCCGCCGAGCGCCTCAACCTGGATCCCGGCCTGCGGGCCATCCTCCGCGAGCCGCGCCGCGCCCTGACCGTCCACTTCCCGGTGAAGATGGACGACGGCTCGGTCCGCGTCTTCACCGGCTACCGGGTGCAGCACAACCTCGGCCGCGGCCCGGCCAAGGGTGGCATCCGCTACCACCAGGACGTCACCCTCGACGAGGTCATGGCCCTCGCCATGTGGATGACCTGGAAGTGCGCGGTCGTCGGCATCCCCTACGGCGGCGGCAAGGGCGGCGTCGTCGTCGACCCCAAGAAGCTCTCGATGAAAGAGCTCGAGGCGCTGACCCGCCGCTACACGACCGAGATCAGCGTCCTCATCGGGCCCGAGCGCGACATCCCCGCCCCGGACGTCAACACCAATGCCCAGGTCATGGCCTGGATGATGGACACCTACTCGATGCACGCCGGCTACACGGTGCCCGGCGTGGTCACCGGCAAGCCGATCAGCCTGGGCGGCTCGGAAGGCCGCAACGAGGCGACGGCCCGGGGCTGCGTGTTCACCATCCTCGACGCGGCAGCCCATCTCGGCCTGGAGGTGAAGGGCGCCACCGTCGTGGTCCAGGGCTTCGGCAACGCCGGCTCCATCGCCGCCCAGCTCATGGCCGCCGAGGGCTCCACGGTGATCGCGGTGTCCGACACGGGCGGCGCGATCGTCAAGCGCGACGGCCTCGACCCCGACCGCGTCATCGCCTGGAAGAAGGAGCACGGCACCGTCGTCGGCTTCCCCGGCTCCGAGACGATCACCAACGCCGAGCTGCTCGAGCTGCCCTGCGATGTCCTCATCCCGGCCGCCCTGGAGAACCAGATCACGGGCGAGAACGCCGGCCGGATCAAGGCGAAGATCATCGGCGAGGCGGCCAACGGCCCGACCACCCCCGACGCCGACGAGATCCTCTACGCCAACGGCGTGTTCGTGATCCCGGACATCCTGGCCAACGCCGGCGGCGTGACCGTCAGCTACTTCGAGTGGGTGCAGGACCTGAACCGCGACCACTGGAGCGAGGCGATCGTCAACGCCAAGCTGCGCGAGATCATGGACCGCTCGTTCGTCGAGGTCCTGACGATGTCCCAGAACGCGAGC
>JAGDMV010000211.1 GCA_017860675.1 Chloroflexota bacterium | reverse complement strand
TCCGCGGCGAGCGTGGCGCCCACGGCCAGCATCTCCGGCGTGGGGTCCGTCGCCACGACCTCGGCGACGTGGGGCGCGACGGCCAGCGAGGCGTGACCGGCGCCGGCTCCCACGTCGAGGGCGCGATCGGTCGAGCCCGGCGCCAGCGAATCGACCAGCCAGTCGAGGTCCGGCCCGGTCGCCCGCGCCCAGCCGTGACCGTAGCGCTCGGCGACCGACGCCCATTGCGCCCGGACGGCCGGGTCGACGGTCATCGGCTGCCGGCCGCCGGAGCCGTCGCGCTCGCCTGGGCCGGGCCGCCCGTCGCTACGGTGCCCGCGCCGATCCCGTCCAGCAGGCGATGCGTCGCCGCCGCGACCTCGTCCACGGCCTGCTCGAACGAGGCATGGTTCCGTCGCGACGGCGCCCGGTAGCCGCTGACCTTGCGCACGAACTGGAGGGCGGCCGCCCGGATCTCCTCGTCGGTCGCGGGTCCCTCGGGCCGCCGGAGGCTGACGATGTTCCTGCACATGGGTGAACCTTACCCCGAGCCGCTCCAGGTCCGCGTGGCCGGGTGCCGGCCGCCACCGATCGCGCGCTACGATGGCGCGGAGCACGTGTTCGCCCGATGGGGTGCAGCGTGATCAGCGACGAGATCAGCGACGCAGAAGCCCGCTACTTCGCCGAGATCAGCGAGGATTGCGAGCGGATCCTTGGGGCGGGGGTCGAGATGGTCGACATCGGCCGGCGAGACGGGACGGATGTGCGGCTGTTCGTCCGCTACCGGCTGGCCGGCATCGTGCGGCTGAGCGAGGGTCGGGGCGAGACCGTTGTCGCGGCCCACGCCGACCTGCGCGGGCGCCTCGCGGTCGACCGGCTCCGCTACGGGTTCGCGTCGGTCCTCGAGCCAGGCTGAGCCGCGGCTGCCCGGCTGAGCCGGCAGCTGCCCGGACCGCGGAAGCCCCGGCCTGTCGCCCGGGTCTACTCGCGCGTGGGTCGCCGGAACAGGCCGTGCCGGACCACCCTCGCCCGGCGGGCCCGCTCCCCGAACACCAGCTGGAGCAGCTTGACGATGTCATCGGCCGTGCGCCGGTCGTTGATCGCCCGGAACCGGGTCTCGGGGCCGAGCGGCGAGCGCAGCATGACGTCGGTGGCCGCATCGCTCGAGTACTCGCCGACGTTGACCAGCTGCCGGTCGACCACTATCTCGGCGACGTCCGCCGGCCCGATCGACCGGCCTCCCGCCCCGGCCGCCAGCTCGTCGGCGGACCGGGCCAGGTAGCCGGCCTCCCGCTCCCGTGCCGCCCCCCCGGTCACCGGCACGACGACCAGCCGGCGATCGGTGACGACGAGGTCGTAGCGGACCTTCGCGTCGTGGAACCAGCCAGGCTGCTCGTCTGGCCGCGGAGGGCCGCCGAAGAGCCAGTCCGGTGCGGGTGCCCGGGGTGACTCATGGCGCGCGTCGGGGATGACGCCCAGGATCCGTTCGTCCACGACTACTCCCCTCAGTGCAGGCGGGCCGCCAGCCCCGGCGGGGCGATGACCACGAGCAGGGCTGTCGGTCGTGTCAGCCCGACGTAGAGCAGCTCGTCCAGCCGCGGGCCTTCCTCTGGCAGCTCAACGAGGACGGCCACCTCGCGCTCCAGCCCCTTGAAGCGGCGGATCGAATCGAAGCGGATGACGTCGGCGGGCTCGCGCGGTGCCCGGCCGGCCGGCAGCCCGAGGGACCGCCCGTCGTCGTCGTAGGAGCCATTCCAGAGCAGCGGGTTGATCCGCTTGCGGGCCTTCCACGCGTCGCTCGCGGCGAGCGACCGGCCGGTGAGGACGACGATCCGGTGGGGGCTCACCCCGTCCCGCTCAAGGTCGGCCAGGACCCGGTGCAGCTCCCGGTTTGTCGGTTCCCCCGCGATTGCCTCGCGGATCCACGGCGCGTCGCCGTCGTCGCGGAGCGCCTCCACGCCCTCCGGTCCACGGTAGAAGCGGGCGGCCAGGTCGTTCACCGGGCCGGGGTTGCGGTAGTTGTCCGGCAGGGCGACCTCCTGGAGGTCCAGCTCCGCCCGCACCGCCTGGTCGGCCAGGACGTCGTCGCGGTGGAGCGCCTGGCCGGGGTCGTGGAATGCCCAGAGGACATCCTCGCCGGGCCGCTCGAGGAGCAGGTCGAGCGACTCCAGCCATGAGCGGGCGAAGTCCTGGCCCTCGTCCACCACGATCGCGTGGCGCCGGGCGTCCGGGCGGGCCGCGATGGCCCGGTCGAGGGCCGCCGGGAGCTCGCGGTCGAACCAGTCGGCGCCCCGCTCGGCCGGGGGAGGGGGGAGGACGCCGGCCTGCTCTGCCAGCGTCTCGCACAGGCCGTGGAAGGTGTGGACCTCCAGGCCCCCGGGCGCGGGCGCGTCGGCCAGGGCCTCGGCCAGCTCGACCGCCAGCGGCTGGTTGAAGCACACGACGAGGGTCCGGAACCCCTCGCGGGCGAGGCGCCGGGCGCGTTCCGCGGCCAGGATCGACTTGCCGCTCCCTGCCGGCCCGACGATGGCGGCCCGACGGACGTTTCGGATCGCGTCGAGGACCATCCGCTGGGCACGCGTCGCCGTCAGCAGGTGGCCGGCGGCCTCGTCCAGCTCGCGGCGGACCAGCGGGCGCAGCCGGACCGTCGGCGAGAGGAACTCGTCGACCAGGGCGACCGTCGCGTCGTCCATCGGCAGCCCGCGCGTCCCGTCGCCGAGCCAGAAGGTGTAGGCCCGCTCCACCCATCGGTGCGTCGCGGCCGGGTTGTCCAGGGCTCCCGCATCGAGGACGATCGACCGCGGGGCGTCGGGTCCGAGGAGGATGTGGCCGAGGGGCAGCGAGGCGAGGTCGACGGCGGGGAAGGCGACCGCGTGGCCGGTCCGGGGACCCCCGCCAGCCGGCCAGCCGGGCAGGTCGGACAGGGCGAGTCGGAGGGCCCGCTCGGAGCCCTCGGCCTGCTCGAAGGGCGACTCGTCGAGGAGCAGGTCGCCGAGGTACCAGCGACCGAGGTGATCCCGGGACGGGAGGCCTTCCTTGACCTCGACCACCAGCAGGCCGCCATCCGGGTGGACGACGACGATGTCCGCCTCGCCGTCACGCGACGGGCCGAACGGGCGTGTCCGCCCGACCCAGCGCACCTGGCGGAAGACAAGGTACTCGGCCGGCAGCGCGTCCCGGAGGCGGGTGTAGACGCGGATCTCGGCGGCCTCGCCGCGCGTCGGGGCGGCCATTCGACCTCCATCGCCGCCGGGCGGCTCGACGGGTGCGCCCGGTGCCCGCTCGGGCGGCCCGGGCGTGATAGGGTCTATGCGCCCCGCGGGCGGGAGTAGCTCAGTTGGCAGAGCGTCAGCCTTCCAAGCTGAATGTCGCGGGTTCGATCCCCGTCTCCCGCTCCACATCCGTCATCCGCGCTCAGCACGACGCGAAGTCGCTGGCCGCCTCTGGGTGGCAGGCTCTCTGGCCGTTCTCCCGAGGGCACGACTGTCTTGACTGCCCATCGCCGACGGCGCATACCAGCCGCAGGCGGGGAGGCTCCGACGACCGGCGTTCCCGTGAGCTGCAGATCGACCGAATCTCGCGTGAACCGGGCACCCCTCGGCCGAGCCTGAATCAGTAAAGGCATCGCGCAGGGCGGTGCCAGGGCCGGGAGGCCGGCGGACGACAGGCGGCGACATGGGCCTGCTCCAGGGGCAGAGATCGGCTCACACGGTGCCCACGGCCGACGCGGCGCCCGAGCCGCGGGTGGCGGTGACGGCACGCGGCGTGCTCGTTGAGCGCGCCCAGGCCGGCGACCGGGACGCCTTCGAGGCCCTCCTGGAACGCTGGCTCGACCCGTCGCTGCAGGTCGCCTTCGTCATCCTCGGCAACGAAGCCGACGCCCGGGACGCGACCCAGGAGGCCTTCCTGCAGGCCTGGCGCGACATCCCTCGGCTGCGCGACCC
>JAGDMV010000210.1 GCA_017860675.1 Chloroflexota bacterium | reverse complement strand
TCGGTACACTCCGGCCGCCGGTCGGCCGCGTCCGCGCCCGGACTGGTCGGCGGCCGGCGATCGAGGTACGCGTCGGAGGAAGCCCCTTCCGTGGGTCCCCGGACCCAGACGGCCCGGCGCCCTCCGCGTGGGGCATACCGTGGCGGTCTCCCTGGTCCCCTGAGCGGTGGGCGGCGCCCCTGCGCCGCCGGCGTCCCCCGGGCCGGAGGGCTCCGTCCCGCGAGGTGGCCATGCTCTACCTCAGCCAATGCATCGGGCGCCCGGTCCTCGACCGTGAGGACGAACCGATCGGGAAGGTCGCTGACCTGGTCGTCGCCATCGGCGACCGCTACCCGCCGGTCACCGGGCTCGTCCTCGCAACCGAGCGACGCCAGGTCTTCCTCCACTGGAACGCCGTCGAGCGGTTCGATCGCGACGGCGCGAAGCTGCGCACGCTGACGATCGACATCGCCCGGTTCCGTCGCCGGCCGGACGAGATCCTGCTCAGGGGAGACCTGCTCGATTGGACGTGCCCGAGCGCTACATCGACTGGGAAGACGTGGATCCTCTCGAGAGCACGATCGCCAGCGTGCGCCTCCGGGTGCCGCACGCGAAGCTCTCGGCGCTGCACCCGGCCGACCTGGCCCGGATCATCGGCGAGCTCACCCCGCGCGACCGGGCGGGGGTGCTCGCCTCGCTCGACGACGAGGCCGTCGCCGACGCGATCGAGGAGATGGAGCCGGAGACGCAGGTCGAGGTCCTCGAGGACCTGGCGCCGGCACGCGCGGCCGACATCCTCGAGGAGATGAGCCCCGACGACGCCGCCGACCTGGTGGCCGACCTCTCCAAGGAGAGCCGGGTCGAGATCCTCGGGCTGATGGAGCAGGACGAGGCGGCCGAGGTGCGCGAGCTGCTCGCCTACCCCGAGGACTCGGCCGGCGGCCTGATGACCACCGCCTACGTGGCCATCCCGGCCACGCTCACGGCCAGCCAGACGATCGACCGGCTGCGCGATCTGGAGCCCGATGCCGAGACGATCTACTACGTCTACGTGATCGACGCGGACGAGCACCTGGTCGGGGTCCTGTCGCTGCGCGATCTCATCGTCGCCCGGCCCGACACGCCCATCTCCTCCGTGATGATCGACGAGCCGGTCGCGGTGGGCGTGCTCGATGACGCCCGCTCGGTCGCGGAGACGATCGCCCACTACAACCTGCTGGCAGTCCCGGTCGTCGACGATGAGAACCGTCTGCAGGGGATCGTCACCGTCGACGACGCGATGGACACGGTCGCCCCGTCCGCCTGGCGACGGCGCCTGCCGCACGTCTTTGACCGTCCCGAGCCGGAGGTCGGCGGCAAGCCCGCCCCCGGGCCACCGGCCGGCGGCCGGGAGGGGTCGCCACGGTGAGTGGGTCGGCGTTCCCGGCCTCGCCGCGGACGGTCAGGCGGCTCCGCTTCGCGGCGGTCCTCGCGGTGCTGGGGCCGGGTCTGGTCTCCGGCTTCGCCGACAACGACGCCGGCGGCATCACCACCTACTCCCTGGCCGGCGTCCGCTACGGCTATGCGCTTCTCTGGGTGCTGCTCGCCAGCCAGGTCGCTCTCTTCTTCACCCAGGAAGCCGGGGCGAGACTCGGGCTTGCGACCGGACAGGGCCTGACCGGCCTGACGCGGGAGCGCTTCGGAGTCCGCTGGGCGACGTTCGTGGCGATCACGATGCTCGTCGCCAACCTCGGCTCGACGGTGGCCGAGTTCGCCGGGACGGGCGCCGCGCTGGGCCTCTTCGGCGTGCCGCTGCCGGTCGCCACGGCTGTCGCAGCGATCGCCGTCGTCCTGCTCATCTCGCGGGGCAGCTATGCCCGTGTCCAGTACCTGTTCGTGGCGGTCGGTCTCGGCGTCTCGGTCGCCTACATGGTCTCGGCCGTCCTGGCGAAGCCGGACTGGGCCCTCGCCCTCCACTCGCTGGTGGTCCCCCATCTGTCGACCGATGCGGCCTACTGGCTGGCGGTCGTGGGCGTGGTCGGCACCACGATCACGCCCTGGGGCCAGGCCTTCATCCAGGCCTACGTCGTCGACAAGGGCCTGGGGCCGGAGGAGATGGCGGCCGAGCGGATCGACGTCGGCCTCGGGGCGTTCCTCACCAACTTCATCGCCTTCTTCATCGTCGTCGCCTGCGCGGCCACGCTGTGGGCGAACGGCATCCAGAACATCGACGACGCAGCCCAGGCCGCGCTGGCTCTGGAGCCGCTGGCGGGCGCCGCCGCCGCCTACCTCTTCGCCATCGGCCTGCTGGCTGCCTCGTTCCTGGGCCTCGGCGTCGTCCCGCTCACCAGCGCCTACACCGCCTGCGAGGCGTTCGGCTGGGAGACGGGGGTCGACTGGCGCTGGCGCGACGCCCCGGCCTTCTACGGCCTGCTGGCCTTCTTCGTCGTCTTCGCTGCCCTGTTCGTGCTGATCCCGGGGCTGCCGCTGATCGAGGTGATGTTCCTGGCCCAGGTCCTCAACGCCCTGCTCCTGCCCATCATCCTCGTGTTCGTGATGCTCCTCTCGAGTGACCGGCGGATCATGGGCGGCCTGGCCAGCGGCCCCCTGCTGCGGCTCATCGGCTGGGCCGTGACCGCCGCGCTGATCGTCCTGTCGCTCGTCCTGGTCGTGACCTCGCTCGCCCCGGCCTGAGGGAGGCCCTGCTGACGAGTCGGGCCTGCAGGGTGGACCGCGCCCGTCACGTCGGGCCGAACACGGCCCTTTGCCGATCGGCCGTGGACCGACCCGTCATGGCCGGTGTCGGGCACCTCCACGGGCCAGAGACGAGAGCCGCTCGTGCTCCGCGTGTGGCGACCCCGGACCAGGCTCAGGCGACCCAGACTCGCCCCGACCGGCGAACGACCTCGGCGATCACGGCCGGGATCACCGCAACGGCTGCCACGATCAGCCACTCGTAGGCGTCCAGGGGCGATGCCCGGAAGGCGTCGGCCGCCAGGGGGACATACGGGATCAGGAACTGGACGATGATGGTGACGATGGCCCCGCCCAGCAGGTAGCGGTTCGGCGGCAGCTTCAGGACCGGGTACCGGATGCTCCGGTTGAGGTTCGCCCGGACGACCTGGCCGACCACCAGCGCCGTGTAGGCGACCCAGCGGGCATGCTCGAAGTCGCCGTCGAGCTGGGTCAGGATGATGAGGGCGGCGACCGCGGAGAAGCCGCCGGCGAGGGCGATCCGGAGGTAGATCTCGTCGGTCAGCAATGGGCGTCTGCGCGGCCGCGGGGGCTGCCGCATGGCGTCCGGCTCCTCGACCTCCGCCTCGAACGAGACGACGGTGAGCATGTCGATGAAGACCTCCAGCCACAGGATCTGGATCGGGAGCAGCGGCTGGTCGAACCCGGCGATCGTGGCGATGAGGATGAACCCGAGCATCGACACGTGGGTCGAGATGAGGAAGACGAGCCCTTTCTGGACGTTGGCGACCATCCGCCGTCCCTCGCGGAGGCCGTACATGAGGGTAACGAAGGAGTCGTCGCCCAGGATCAGGTCGGAGGCGTCCCGGGCCACGGCCGAGCCGCTGCCCATGGCCACCGCGACATCGGCGTGCTGCAGCGCCGGCGAGTCGTTGACGCCGTCGCCGGTCACCGCGACGGTCCGGCCGGCGCGGCGGGCCGCGTCGACGAGGCGCAGCTTGTCCTCGGGAGCGGCCCGGGCCACGATGTGGACGTCCGGGAGCTCCTGCACCAGCCGGTCGTCGTCCCACGAGGCGAGATCGTCGCCGGTCACGACCCGCTGGCTCCCCAGGCCGGCGCTTGCGGCGATCGCCGCGGCCGTGCGCGGGTGGTCGCCGGTCACCACGATCGCCTGGATCCCGGCGCCGCTCGC
>JAGDMV010000209.1 GCA_017860675.1 Chloroflexota bacterium | reverse complement strand
GCGATCGAGGCATACCCGATCATGTCGGCCAGTCCCCGGAGTGCGGCATCGCTCTACCGCGGCCCGCTCGCGCTCTATGCCGAGGCAGGCTTCGTCGAGGTCGCCCGAATCCCGGTTCCGCCCGGTGCCACCCGGGTGATCGTCCGCCGCGAGCTCGCCTGACGGGCGCGGCGGCCCCGCGATCTGCTCTGCGCTCGTCAGGCCCCGGTGACCACCCTGAGGGTCTCCGGCAGCGGCCGGTGCCACTCCGGGCCGTTCGGGACGTAGCGCTCGATCATCGTCCGAGTGCCGCTGACCTTGAGCTGATCGAAGAGGAAGGCGATCTTCGCTCCCTGGTCGGCCAGGATCTGGTCCTTCACCGGCAGCTCCCAGAGCGTCCGCTTGAACGGCCCGAGCGCCTTCTTCCGGCTGCTGTACACGAACTGGCTGTCGGTCTGGCCCGCCTTGCGCTCGTCGACGGCGTTGGCGAACACCCAGGCCTCGATCTCGCGGTGAAGCTCGGGCGGGAAAGCCGGGTGATCGTAGAGCGCGTTCTGGAAGCCGGTCGCCAGGTGGATCTCGGCCGTCTCGACGGCCGGGAAGCGGTCGAACAGGTCGTCCGGCAGGGTGCTCGCGCCGTGCTGCACCGCCCCGGCCGCGCCGTAGCCCCGGGCCACCTGGCCCAGGACACGCAGCACCTCGAAGTCGAGCTTCACCTCGGCGACGCCGCCGCCCGGGAGGGGCACCCCGCCGTGGCTGGTGCCGGTCTGGACCGAGACCTTGCTCACGCCGATCGAGCCCGGGCGCCGCGCGTCCAGCTCGCGGCGGTAACCGTCGAGGTAGGCGCGCAGCTCGGCCTCGTTCGAGTTCTGCTTGCCGACCTCGCCGATCTCGCCGCCGACCGAGATGGTCACCCCGGCCGGCTCGAGGTCACGGATGAGGGCCGTGATCTCGGCCGCGCAGGTGTAGTTGACGCGCTGCTGCTCGTCGACCGTCTCCTTCGACAGGTCGACCAAGGTCGACGAGTCGATGTCGATGTTCAGGTAGCCGGCGCTGATCGCGTCACGGCAGGCCTTGCGGATCTCCTCGGTCACCGCCGCCGGGTCGGCGGCGAACTTCTTGGCGTTGAACTGGTAGTGGTCGCCCTGGATGAAGACGGGACCGCGCCAGCCGGCCGCGATCGCCCCGGCGAGGATGTTCGGGGCGTACTCGAAGACGCGCTGCCAGCTGTACGTCTGCTCCGACCGCGCCAGCTCGAAGATGACCGGGCCGACGTCCTTCTTGCGCGCCTCGCCGAGGATCGTTCGGGCCATGTCGAAGGTCTGGCTGCGAAGGTTGATCGCCGGCACGGTGAAGCCGGCGACGTCATCCCGGGCCCTGGCCGCGTACAGCTCCTGGATGCTGGCCGAGCGGGCGCCGAGCGCCTGGCTCGCCTCCCAGATGATCCAGCGGGCGGCCTCGACCGCGGCCGGGTCCTCGGAGAAGGTCTGGGTCCACGCCAGGTCGGTGATCGTCCGGCCCCGGAAGGCAGCTTCGTCGACGATGACGACCTGTTCGCCCTCGATGCGGGCGGTGCCGTCGAGGAGGGCGAGCACCTCGGGGACGGAGGCGGCGACGGTGGGCATGGGGCGACTCCTGCGTTGGCACGGCGGCGCGGGCGCGCCGCGTTGGGGGCGTGACAGAGGGCCGGCGAGGCCGGCCGACCGGTGCGAGTGTACGACGATCGCGCGGCAACCCCGCCGGGCCGACCGGCCCCTCCGTCCCGGCCGAATGGCGCGGGGTCCGTCCGCGCCCCGGCATTGGCTGCGCGTTCCGAGCTTGGCTACGCGTCCCGCGGCCGCGGTCCGGCCGCGGCTTCGATCCCGCCGGAGGTGCGCGCGGCGTCGATCCCGGCCGGCGCCGGATCGCGCAGCCGGTAGGTCGCTCGCTCGACCCGCTCGAACCAGCCGTAGACGTCTCGGGCGAGGATCCTGCCCGCGTTCGGGGCATCTGCCCGCTCGCGGATCGTGGCGACCGACGCGGGACCTCCCGCAAGGGCGCTGGCAATGCGGCGAGCCTCCTGGCGGTGGGCGGTCTCGATCGGAACACGCGTCGAGCCGCCGGGGGTCGGATCGCCCCTGCGCCGCGCGTGCTCGGTCGCGAGGCGAATCGACCGCCGCCGATCGTGCCGCGGATGGTACGGACCGGGTTCGACGAGGATGTCGACCGTGCCCCGGAGCGGGTGCACGGCCAACAGCCCCACCCCGAGCCGGCGACACAGAGGCCCGATCCCGCGCCGTCGCAGCGCCGCGGCAGGCACCGCAAGGTAGACGGCGTCGGAGACCCCCAGCCGATCGATGGCCTGGAGGACCAGGTCCAGCGTGAAGCGCAGCTTCAGCTCGACGACGAGCGGCGGTCCGTCTCCGCGGACGGCCACGATGTCGCAGCCGCCGATCTCGCCCTTGACATCGTAACCCTCGCCCTCGAGGAACGACTTCACGACCGGGTAGAGATCGACCTCCCGGGCGACCGCCCGGCGGCGTCGCGACGTCGTGGTCACCTGCGGTGGACCCGCATGGCTGGCAGCCTCGCGGCCGGCGCTACGCCTGACCCGCCAGCCCCGCCGCCCGTTCCGCTTCGGCCACGACCTGGTCGAGGTCGGCGGCGATCCCGGCCGGGAGCGGCGCCGGCTCGTGCGCGGCCAGGAGGGCACGTGCGCGTTCACGGGCGCGGTCGCGGGCAGTCGGCTGGCCGGCAGCCTCCCAGTCCTCCCACGTCCCGCGGTCGAACATCCGCGGCTGCCACAGCCGGCGCATCGTCGCGATCGTGTGATCCTCGGCCAGGAAGTTGCCGGCAGGGCCGACCGCCTCGATCACCTCGACGGCGAGGTCGTCCGGGGTGGCGGACAGCCCGCCGCCGAAGTGGCGGAGCAGGCCGAAGATCTCGGCGTCGAGCACCATCTCCTCGAGGGCGAAGACGCGCGCCCCGTGGAGCAGGCCGGCGCCCGAGAGCATGTCCGCCCCGGCCAGCAGGCTGACCATGCCCGACAGGCCGTTCTCCAGCCCGGCCTGCCAGTCGGGCGCCTTGGCCCCGGGTGCGAACGTGCCGACGCTGACCGGCAGCCGGTAGCGCCGGGCCAGCTGGACGAAGGCCGCCTGGTAGAGGAGGTCCTCCGGCCCGCCGCATGCGACCAACGCGGTGCGCAGGTCCATGACCGTGCTGCAGGCACCATAGAAGGTCGGCGCGCCGGGCACGAGCGTCTCGAGGATGGCGACCCCGGCCAGCACTTCGGCGTTCGTCTGGACGAGCGTGCCGGCCGCGGTCGCCGGGGCGGTGGCGCAGGTGATCGCCATGGCCACGAAACCGGCCGGCACCCCGGCCTCGGCGTAGAC
>JAGDMV010000208.1 GCA_017860675.1 Chloroflexota bacterium | reverse complement strand
ACACGGGGGCCTCGCAGCGTGAGGCGGTCGAGCGAGCGATCGCCGCGCTTGACGATCTGCTGCGCGGCATCGCCCCCGGTCACGCCCCGGAGTTCCTGGAGATCGGCGTGACGATGCCCCAGGCGAAGGTGCTCTACCTCGTCGGCCTGACCGGGCGGCTGCGGATGTCGGAGCTGGCCTCCAGGCTGGGTGTGTCGCTCTCGACCGTGAGCGGCCTCGTCGAGCGCCTCTGCGAGCGCGAACTGGTGGCTCGCCACGATGACCCGGCCGACCGGCGGCAGGTGGTGGTCACGGCCACCCCGGCCGGGATCGACCTCCTCGACCACTTCAGCGAGCTGAACGCCGCCCACGTCCGGCGGCTGCTCGCCTCGCTCGACGACGACGACCTTGCCGTCGTGGAGCGTGCCTTCCGTCTCCTCGCCGGGGTGATGCCGGAACGGCCGACACCGCCCGCGCCCGATGCCGCCACCCTCGAAAGGAAGCCTGCGTGACCCGTCTGACCGAGTTCGCCGTCCGCCGCCGGAGCGTCACGCTCCTGCTCGCCGCCGGTCTGTTCCTGTCCGGCCTCTATTCCTGGGGGATCCTCAAGCAGGAACTCCTGCCGGACATCCAGTTCCCGGTCATCACGATCATCGCCCCGTACCCGGGCGCCGGCGCCTCGGACGTGGTCGACCAGGTGACCAAGCCGATCGAGCTCGCCCTCGCGGGGATCCCCAGGCTGGAGCGGCTCCAGTCGACCTCGGCCAACAGCGTGTCGCTGTCCGTGGCCCAGTTCTCGTTCGGGACGGATGTCAAGGAGACCCGCGCCGCGATCGAGCAGGCCCTGGCCGGCGTCAGCCTGCCCAGCGGCGTCAGCCCGCAGGTCTCGGCCCTGGACATCAACGCCGCGCCGGTGATCATCGCCGCGGTCCAGGGCACGAACGGGACGACGCTTGCCCAGGCCGGCGACATCGCCCGAGCCGAGATCGTGCCCGAGCTCCAGTCGCTCGAGGGAGTGGCCACGGCCGACCTCAGCGGCGGCCTCGAGCAGCAGGTCCGCATCGTCCTCGACCCGCAGAAGATGGCGGCCAAGAATGTCTCCCTCCAGCAGGTCGCCGGTGTGCTTGGGGCCAACAACATCACCCTGCCGTCCGGGACGCTGGCGTTCGACGACCTGCGGCTGCCCGTCTCCACCACCCACCGGTTCGATTCCACGGAGGAGATCGCCAACCTGGTGGTGGGAGCGTCCGGGGCGTCGAGCGGCGCGGGCACGCCAGGCGGCACCCTCACGCCCGGCGGCGCCACCCCGGGCCAGGCTGCGCCGGCCCTTCCGGCGCCCATCCGCATCAGCGACCTCGGGACGGTGGCCACGGCCGACGTGCCCACGACCGGCTTCTCCCGGGTCGACGGCCAGGAGGTCGTGACGGTCTCGGTGTCCAAATCCTCGGGCGCCAACACGGTCGACGTGGCCGACGCCGTCGGGGCGAAGCTTGACGAGATCGCCGCCCGTCACCCGGGCGAGATCAAGGTGACCACCATCTCCGACCTGTCGCTCTTCATCCGCGAGTCGCGCGACGGGCTCGTCCGCGAGGGCGGCCTGGGCGCCGTGTTCGCGGTCCTGGTGATCTTCCTGTTCCTGGGCAGCCTGCGCTCCACGATCGTGGCGGCGATGAGCATCCCGCTCTCGGTCATGGCCGCCCTGACCCTGATGCTTGTCGCCGGGGTGAGCGTGAACATCATGACCCTGGGCGGGCTGGCCGTCGCCATCGGCCGGGTGGTGGATGACGCGATCGTCGTGCTCGAGAACATCTACCGCCACCGGGCTCGGGGGGACGATCGGATGACGGCGGTCCTGACCGGCACCCGCGAGGTGTCCGGGGCGATCAGCGCCAGCACGGCGACGACGGTGGCCGTCTTCCTGCCGCTCGGCTTCGTGGGCGGCCTCGTCAGCCAGTTCTTCCTGCCTTTCGCCCTCACCGTCACCTTCGCCCTGCTCGCCTCGCTCCTGGTCGCCCTGACCGTCGTCCCGGTCCTGGCCTACTTCCTGGTTGACCGGGTGAAGGTCGAGGTGGACGAGACGGGCGAGCCCAAGCGCTCGCTCTGGGTCCGGGCCTACGTGCCGACGATCCGCTTCGCCCTCCGCAACCGCTGGACGAAGTGGGGCATTCTGGTCGGGGCGCTCGCCCTGTTCGTCGCCAGCCTGGCGCTCGTGCCCTACATCCCCACCCAGTTCATCAACGCCGGCGGCGAGAAGATCGTGAGCATCTACCTGGCCCCGCCCGCCGGCACCGCCACCCGGGCCGTCCTCGAGGAGACGGCGAAGGCCGAGGCGATCATCATCCCGTTGCCGGAGGTGGAGCTGGTCGCCTCGACGATCCCGGGCGAGGGTGACACGGGCCTCCAGGCGCTCTCCGCCGCGTTCACCGGGCGGCCGGCCAACAGCGCCGTGCTGACGGTCCGGCTCGACCCCGACGTGGACATCGCCGAGTACTCGAAGGAGCTGACCGACGCGCTCGAGCCGGTGTCGGCGGACGGATACGGGGTCCAGGTCTCGGCCATCACCAGCTTCTCGTCCAGCGGCATCAACGTGATCGTCAGCGGGCCGGACTCGGCGGAGGTGGCCAGCACGACCGAGGCGGTCATGGCCGCTCTGGCCGACAACCCGGACCTGCTCAACCTCAAGAGCGACCTGGCCAAGGGCGCGCCCGAGGTGGAAGTGGCCGTCGACCCGACGAAGGCGCTGTTCGTTGGCTCGACGACCGCCCAGATCGGGACCGAAGTCCGGACGATCCTGGTGCCGACCCAGCTCGGCCGGGTCCAGCTCGCGGAGGGGGCGGCCCTGCCGATGTACATCCAGGTGAACCCGACCGCGATCACCTCGGTCGAGGGCCTGGCCCAGGTCCTGGTCGGCACGACGAACCGGGCGCCGCTCGGCACGGTGGCCGCGGTCCGCCAGGTCGACGCCCTCGGCAGCATCACCCGGATCGACGGGGCGCCTGCCGCGTCGATCACGGCCGAGATCACGAGCAAGGACACCGGTGGGGTGTCGCGGGACGTGCAGCAGGCAATCGACGACCTGGACGCGGCAGGGGAGATCCCGCCCACGGTCGACGTCCGCCTGGCGGGCGTGACCCAGCAGCAGAACTCCGCCTTCGGCGACCTGTACGCGTCGATGGCGGTGGCCATCCTCCTCGTCTACGTGATGATGGTCCTGACCTTCAACTCGTTGATCACCCCGTTCGTGATCCTCTTCAGCCTGCCGCTGGCGACCATCGGCGCGATCGTGGCCCTGTACATCACCGGCCGGCCGATCGGGATCAGCGCCCTGATCGGGATGCTGATGCTGATCGGGATCGTGGTGACCAACGCGATCGT
>JAGDMV010000068.1 GCA_017860675.1 Chloroflexota bacterium | reverse complement strand
GGCGCGGAGGAAGCTCGCCGTCCGATCGACCGTGAGCCCGCTCGAGACCTTCGCCCGGTTGCCCGACGCGTCGGACACGCTCAGGGTGATGACGACGCGTCCGTCGGCCACGATCCGGCCGGCAGTATCGCGGCCGGTCCACGTCACGGCCCCGCCGGTTCCGCTGATCGACCAGCGCCGGATGGTCGTCGTCCCGCGCGAGAGCCGGAGGGTGCCGGTGACGCTCTCGCTGCTGGCCCAGCGGATCCGCGTCGAATCGGCCGTGCCGTCACCGTCGGGCGAGAAGGCCGCCGGCGACGCGCCGACGGTGGGGACGGGATCGGTGGCGTCGACGCGGACGGAGAAGTGGCGGGCGACCGAGTTGCCGGCGGCGTCGAAGAAGCGCAGGGTGAGCCGCCAGCTGCCATCGGCCACCGGCCGGCCTCCTTCATCGCGGCCGTCCCAGGTCGCCGATGCGCGCGCCCCGGAGCCGGCGATGCGGCGGACCGGGTCGCCGGCCGCGCCACCGACGAGTGGGGCGGCGACCAGCTCCCAGCGCATGACGCCGCCGGTGGCCGAGCCGCTGACGGTCAGGGTGTCGAGCCGGCCGTCACCGTCGGGCGAGATCCGCGAGCCCGAGATCGTGGCCGACTGGAGCGTCGGGGCAACCGTGTCGACCACGACGCCGACGGCCGCCAGCTGGGCCGCTGTGGCCGGCTTGGCCGACGGCCAGTTGTACGTGGTCGTCCCGTCGCTGGCGACGAGCTGGAGGAGGTAGGACCCGTCGGGCACCACCGAGCCGGCGGCCCGCCCGTTCCAGGCCGTCTGCTGGTCCCCGGCGGCCCGGTCGGGGAGCGCGATCGTGTCGAGCAGCGTGCCATCGGGACGGAGGATGCGCAGCTCGATCGCGTCGAAGTCACGGCGGTTGTTCCAGGCGATCGTGACCTTGTCACCGGACCCGTCGCCGTTGGGCGACAGCCGGCGCCAGCGGCTCCCGGCCGGCCCGATGCTGGCCGGCCCGCCGCCGTTGAAGGCGATCCGGCGGATCCCGGCCGTGACCCGGGTGGCGTGGGGGCCGTTGGCCGGGCTGAGGTAGGTGACGCCGCCGCCGGATGCCGCCACCCAGACGTCACGCTGCACGAACCCGACCGGGCCCCACTCGGTGAGCGGGCCGGCGACCTCGTACCACGTGTAGCCGTCGGCAGACACCGGTCCGCCTGTCACGGCCACGATGTCACCCGCGGCCAGGGTGTCGACGCGGCTCGCCGCGGTATCCGGGTTGATGCGCATGTTGAGCGTGTCGGAGACGACCCGGCCGAAGCCGCCGCTGCCGAGGGCCGGGTCCGGGTCGTAGCCGCGGCTGACGTTCCAGGCCGAGACGTTGCCCTTCCCGTCGCGGGCCCGCGCCCGGAACGCGTAGCCCACGCCGTCGGTCCCGAGGTAGACGTCGCTGGTGGCCTTGGTCGCCGACAGCCAGCGCGTCCAGGCGCCGCCGTTCGCCGAGACGTCGACATCGTAGGAGGCGATCCCGCTCAGGTCCTCGGATGCACGCCAGCGGACGAGGAAGCCGCTGTCGCGCTGGGTCGCCGACAGGTTGACGACGCCGGCCAGCGGAGCCGTCGTGTCGGTCAGGAACTTGGCCGCGATCGCCGAGGCCAGCTCGGTCCGGCTCCCGTCGTAGCCCAGGGCCCAGATCCCGGTTCCCCGCAGCCTCGCCCGGTTGATCAGGTCGTAGCGCAGCTTGAGGGCCGTCGCGTCGTTGTAGTAGAGCTGGCGCCAGGTCATGACGCAGCCGTAGGTCTTGGAGCAGTTCTGGTAGCGGTAGACGACCCAGGCGGACTGGTCGGCCGCGTTCCAGCGCCGGCCGTACTGGGCCGCCAGCTCGACGGCCCGCTCGTAGGAGACAGCCACCGAGGAGCCGTACTTCGTCCCGGTCTGGGTGCGGGCGTTGGGCTTGTCGGACACGGTCGACCAGGCCCGACCGTAGAACGGCAGGCCCAGGATGATCTTCGAGGCCGGGGCCAGGGCGAGGTAGCGCTGAACGGTCTCGGTCAGGTCGTAGCCCGGGCTGGACAGGGGGTTGTTCGAGCCGGCGATCGCGCCGCTGCCGGTCCTGTAGTCGTAGCCCATGACGAAGACCGCATCGGCCGCGCCGCTGGCCAGGGCACTGCTCAGCGGGTAGTTGCCCGGGTGGCCCATCGTGCAGAAGGACAGGTGGTAGCCCCGGCTGTACCTGCTGAACTCGGTCCGGATCGCCCGGACGAGGGACACGAACTCGTCCTCGTAGCCGGAGGCAAGCGGCTCGAAGTCCAGGTTGATCCCGTCGGCTCCGCGGTTGCGGACGGCGGCGACGGCCTGGCGGGCGAGGTTCGCCCGGGCGGCGGCGCTGCCGAGCAACGCCTTCTGGACCGACAGCTGGCCGCTCGTCCAGGCGAACACGGTGATCGTCAGGGTGACCCGGGTTCCGCGGGCGTGGGCGTCGTCGATGATCCGGGTCATTCTCTGGCTCGTCCAGCCGCCCCAGCCGGTGGTCAGGCTGCCGTCCGGGTCGCGCTTGCGCAGGTTGCCGAGCTTGTCGGCCCCGACGCTGAAGTAGGCGATGTGGGAGAGGACCTCGTAGCGCAGCCGGTTCGAGCTGTCGCCGACCTCCCAGTAGGGCAGGAAGCCGTACACCTCGCGGCGGAGGCCCGCCGGCATGGACACGTCCGGCTGCTCTGCCGCCGGCCCCACGCGGAGGACGGCGTTCTCGGCCAAGATCGGCTGCTCCCCGCCGGCGGGGAGGTCCGCGGGCGGCGGCGACGGGTCGGGAATCGAGGCGGGGTCGGGGCTTGCCGCGGGCTCGGGGGGCGAGGAGGGACCGGGCACCTGGACCGGCGCCTCGGTCGGGCCGGCCTCAACCGCCGGCGTGGCCGCCGGCTCGGGGTCCGCCTCGGGTGCAGGCGAGGCGGCCTCGCGGTCGGGCAGGCCGGCCATCTCGCGGCCGCTCATCCGCCCGGGCGGGAGGGCCCGCGGCGCTCCCCCGTCGACCTCCCACCGGTCGGAGGCACGCGGCCTGAACGGCACCGTGACCCGTTCACCCGGCGTGAACGAGATCCGGTCCGAGGCGTGCTCCATCGCGTCCTCGTACATCTGGGAGGGGACGTGGTCAGGCAGCAGGCGGACATCGGGCTGGCGGCTGCCGGACGGCTCGCCGGCGACGACCGGGCCGGTCGGAACGGCCAGCACGGCGACGACCAGGGCGAGGGTCGCGGTGACCAGGTGGTGGCGACGATCCGGGGCAGGCCGCCCGACGGGCTTCGGAACGGACATGGGACTCCTCGTCAGCGACTCCTGATCGGGCCCGGCCTCGGGCTCGCGCGGCGACGATCCCCTCCAGGGAGCGCCCCGACCATCATGGTTCGGGATGCCGGCCACGGCAAGCGCCCGATGGTCCCGGTCCGTGGCGGTACGGTGCGGTCGTGGACGGTCCGGAGCGGCCGGCGAGGGCTTCCGTCGGACCCGCGGAGGGTGCCGGAGACAGCCCGCTCGTCCCTCGTCAGTGGAGCGGCAGGGTGATCCGCGCCCACTGGTAGCGGGACGCGGCGTCGTAGCCGTCCGCGCGCAGGCCCAGTGTCGTGCCGCTGCCGCCGGAGCGGAGGGTCACGGAGGCACGGTAGACACCGCTCGAGACGCGCGCGGTAGACACCGACCACGAGGAATAGCCGGGCTGGGAGACCCGCAGAGTCGGGTTCCTCTTCAACGGCTCGGCCGAGTAGATCGTCACGGTGAGCCGCTGGCCGCGGGCCGGGGTCGTGTCCGAGGAGACGATCCGGAACGGGGCCGCCGTCACCGTGGACCGCTGCGTCGCGGTGTACGTGCCGTCCGTCGCCGTCACCGTCGAGTAGTACTTGCCCTTGGGCACGAACGCCCCCGCGTCGTTGCGGCCGCCCCAGGTGAAGCTGTAGCTACCGGCCGCGAGGGCCCGGTCCGCCATCCGTGTCCGGACGGCCGTGCCAGCCTCGTCACGGACGGTCCACGTGACCGTCGCCGCAGAGCGGAGGGTGAAGCTGAAGAGGACCGTCCGGCCGTAGGTGTCGCCGTCCTGGGGGTAGAAGACGCTCACCGACGACTTCACTTTCGACAGGGCCGCGTAGACGACGACCGCCGCCGCCTGGGTTGGGCCGCGGTTGCCGGCGGCGTCGCGCAGCTGGACCCGCAGCGTGTAGGAACCGTCGGGTGCGTAGCCGCCGGCGCTCGTCCGGCCGTCCCAGGTGACCGCGTCCGTGCCGGCCACGACCGACTCGCTGAACGAATCGACGGCGTCCCCGCTCGCGTCGGTGACTGTCACGGCCGCGGTCGCGGCCTCGGACGACTCGAGGCCGAGCTTCGTCGTGTCGGTCGCGCCGTCGCCGTTCGGGCTGAACTGGGCAGGGGTGGCCGCTTCCGCCACGGCCGCCTCCGGGGCGACGGTGTCGACGGTGACCGCGGCCTCCTCGGTTGTCGGCGAGTTCTGCCAGGCGTCGCGGGCGGTGAGCTTCACCCGGTAGGTGCCATCGGCCACGGGCGTCCCGTCGACCAGGCCGTCCCAGCTCGCGCTGATCTCCTCGCCTGAGCCCGTCCTCGAGGCCAGGGGCGTGCCGTCGGGATCGGTGAAGTCGACCCGCCACGAGACCGACTCCGAGGCCCGGGCGGTCACGGTGATCGTCTCGCCCCGGCCGTCGCCGTTGGGGCTGAACGCGCCCGTGCCGGTGTCGATCGCCCAGAGGGCCGGTGAGGCGCTGTCGCGCGGCGACAGGCCGCTGCCGAGGACGTAGCCCGAGGCGCTCTCGTCGAACGTGCGGACGAGGAGCACCGGCGATCCGTCGGGGCCCGTGCCGGCGCGCTCGAGGAGGCGCAGCTTCGTCCCCGCCGGCAGCGTGACCGGCGCCTGGCCCGTGACCGGGTCGGGCGTCATGGCCGCGTCGGGGTAGAGGCCCGCCCCGGCCGGCGCCGTCACCTCGGCCGCGCCGGGAACGACGAGCGTCCCGGGCGTGCCGTCGGTCCGGGCGTAGCTGGCCCCGGTGACGTCGTCGGAGCGCAGGTCCGGCTTGCCGACGAGCGAGCGCCGGAACGACGACCAGCGGTTCTCCGGGTCGCCGAAGGCCGTGTAGCCGGGGCTGCGGACGCTGGCGAAGGTGAAGACGTTGTTGTTGAACGTCGGAGCGGCCCGCCAGATCTGCTCGATCGTCTGGTGGGTGGTGAAGAGCGACACGATGTAGGGGTCGGGGCTGCCGTAGACCTCGGCGATCACCGCCCGGGCGCCCGCCTTGATGAAGCCCGCGGCGTAGTTGTCGAGGCGCTGCTTGGCGACCGTGAGCGACGGCTCGGCCAGGCCCGGCTCGGAGTTGCCCGCCGAGTAGCAGGCGTGGCTGAGGATGACGACCGCCGACGGCGCCAGCTTCACGTCGGCGGCGATGTACTGCTCGCCGTAGTACTTGTTGTTGTAATCGCCCTGGCCGGCTGCGGCGTTCAGGCCGAACCCGTTCTGGACCTCCGGCCGGGGGTAGCCGACATACGGGTTCGGGTAGCCGTTGCCGTGGCCCATGTAGACGACGATGCTGGCCCCCTGCAGCGCCGTCTTCACCGCCGACCAGGTCGCATTCGGGCTGTACACGCGGACGACGTTGGTCGTGTAGCGCCGGACGGTCTGGTAGGTCTGCTCCATGTACGTCCGGTACTGGGAGGTGGAGCCGTGGGTCGCGCCGACGATCAGCACCACCTTGGGGTTGACGGCCACGGCGGCCGCCGGCGCCGGATCGACTGCGGCCATCGAGGGCAGGACGAGAAGGACGGCGAAGAGAAGGGGGGCTAGTCGTCGCACGATCGTCGGCTCCATGCGGGCAGCGCTCGGAGGGCCTGGGGCCCCGGTCTGCGTCCACCTTGGCGGCTGGAGGCGGGCGCCTCAATCGCGCCTTCGTTCCCGACGGCTAGCCCGACCCTCCCACCAGCTCCGGGCGGCTGGTCACGCTCCGCTGAGGTCGGGTGCGGTCGGGTGACGACGAGGGATTGGGCCTGCCGGCCACGACCGGTGCCGGGCAACACCGTCCCGATGCCGGAGGGAACCGCTTCGGCGGCGGGCGTCGCGTCGAGCCCGACGGTCCCACCGCCCACGGTCACGGTCGACGGGTGGCCTTCGGGCTGGGAGCAGCCGTGACGAAGGGCTGCTCGGTGTCGGGCAGGGTCCCGTCCGGGTCGACCTCGGAGGCCGGGATCTGGCCGGGCCCTGGGATGCCGCCCTCGTAGTCGACGATCACCAGGGCGAACTCCAGCCGGCCGAGATCGACCGCCGGCTCGAGATACGCTGTCTGGACGACGGCGTTGGGGTCGCGGGCAGTGTCCACCACGCGGCCGATCACCAGCCCCCGGGGGAACGGCGAGCGGATCCCCTGGCCGAGGACGATGCCGGCCGTGATCACCTCGTCGCCGACCGCCACCTGCTCGGCGGCGTCGATCTTGTCCATGACGAGCGAGCCGCCGAGGTCGCCGACCACGTCGCCGGTCGCCCGGCTGGAGGCGATCTCGCCGACGACGCTCGAGGCAGGATCGTTGATGAGCACCACCCGGGCATATGCCGGCCCGACCTCGACGACCCGGCCGGCGAGCGCGCCGCCGCTGGCGACCACGACGTCGCCCTCGGACACCCCGTCGTTGCTGCCCACGTCGAGGGTGATCGCGCGGCTGACGTCGGCCGTCTCGCGGGCCAGCACGCGGGCGGCGACGGTCTCGTAGTCGAGGGCGCCGCGGAGCTGGAGGATCGCCGCCAGCTGCTCGTTCTCGGCCGCCAGCGCCTCGAGCTGGCGGTTGCGTGCCTCGAGGCGCCCGACCTCGCCCCGGAGCTCGGCGTTCTGCTGACGGAGCCGGTCCATCTCGGCGATCGCGTCGAGCGCAGAGCGCGCCTCCCGGCCCAGGCCGTTAACCGCGTCGGCGAAGGGGGAGAGGGCGAAGGCAAGGCCGCGCTGGAGCTCCTTCACCGGGGGCGTCGACGAGACGGCCACGAGGGCCACGAGCACGCCGATCACGACCGCGAAGGTGATCGCCCTGCGCCTGCCGGCCCGGTTCGGGCGGGGAGCGGGCACGTAGATACCGCTCACGCCGGAAGCCTAGCGCGGCGGCCGGGAATAGGTGTCCGTGACGAGAACCCGGCTCATCGTGGCCAGCTCCTGGAGGACGACACCGGTGCCCCTGGCCACGCACGTCAGGGGGTCGTCGGCCACGTGCACAGGCATCTGCGTCGCCTCGGCGACGCGCCGGTCCAGCCCGAGCAGAAGCGCGCCGCCACCGGCCAGGACGATGCCCTGGTCCATGATGTCGGCGACGAGCTCGGGCGGGGTCTCCTCGATCGTGTCCTTGATCGTGTCGACGATCTGGGCGACGGACGGCTCGATCGCCTCCCGGATCTGGTCGGCCCCGACCTCCACGCTGCGGGGCAGGCCGGTCAGCAGGTCGCGGCCACGGAGGAGCACCCGCTGCGCGTCCCACTCGCCGGGCGCGGCCGAGCCGATGGCGATCTTGATGTCCTCGGCCGTGCGCTCGCCAAGGAGCAGGTTGTACTCGCGCCGGGCGAAGGCGACGATGTCCTGGTCCATCTCGTCGCCGCCGATCCGGATGCTGCGCGAGACGACGATCCCGCCCAGGCTGATGACCGCGACCTCGGTCGTGCCCCCGCCGATGTCGGCCACGAGCGAGCCGGTGGGCTCCGAGACCGGCAGGCCGGCACCGATCGCGGCGGCCATCGGCTCCTCGATCAGGCGTGCCCAGCGGGCTCCGGCGTTGAGGGCTGCGTCGCGGACGGCCCGCTTCTCCACCTCCGTCACGCCCGACGGGATGCCGAGCACCATCCGCGGCCGCGGGATGAGGCCGAGCCGATCGTGCACCCGGTGCACGAAGTACTTGATCATCTGCTCGGTCACGTCGAAGTCGGAGATCACCCCGTCGCGCAGGGGGCGGATGGCGATGATGTTGGCCGGGGTGCGGCCCACCATCCGCTTCGCCTCGGCCCCGATCGCCAGGACCTTCTTGGTCTTGGCGTCGATGGCGACCACGCTCGGCTCGCTGATGACGATGCCGCGATCGCGGACGTGGACGAGGGTGTTGGCCGTCCCGAGGTCGATCCCGATGTCGCGGGAGAAGAAGCCGAGGATGGCGTCGAGCATGATGCGGGCAGGGATCCTTGCTGGTGCGACGGCGCGTCGTCCGGGGCCGGTCCCGGCTGCATCGCTGGGGCGGAGTCGCCGCGCGAGTATACCCGCCGCTCGTTCGGGCAGCCGCCGGACCGAGAGGCGATGGCGATCCGCGGCACCGGCGTCGGCTCCCCGGCGTGCGCGACGCTACTCTGCGGCGGCCGGCCTCCGCCCCGGCACGGGCCGGTCGAACGCCACCCCTCGATCGCGCATCGAGACGAAGGCGTCGTGGCCGATGACGAGGTGGTCGAGCAGCTCCACGTCGAGCAGCCGGCCGGCGGCCAGCGCCTCGGCCGTGAGGTGGAGGTCGTCCGGCGATGGAGTCGGGTCGCCCGACGGGTGGTTGTGGGCCAGGATGATTCCCGCCGCGTTGAGGCGGACGGCGTCCCGGAACAGCTCGCCCACCCGGACGAGACTGGAGCTGACGCTGCCCTGGTAGACGGTCACCACCTTCAGGACCGCGTTCTTGGCGTTCAGCAGGACCACCCGAAGCTCCTCCCGCTCGAGATGGCCCATCATCGGCACCAGTCGCTCGGCGACGTCGCGAGGCGCCCGGACCGTCCACCTTCCTGCCGGCCAGTCGGCCACCAGGCGCCGGCCGAGCTCGAAGGCCGCGGCCAGCTGCGCGGCCTTGGCCGTGCCCACGCCCGGCAGCGCAGTCAGCTCGAGCTCGCTCGCGCGAGCAAGCCCGGCCAGCCCGTCGTGGCGCGCAAGCGCCTCCTCGGCCAGCGCAACCACGGAGCGCCCCCTCGCGCCGGAGCCCCAGACCAGCGCAACGAGCTCCGCCCCGGTCAGGCCGGCGACGCCGCGGGCTGCGAGCCGCTCGCGCGGCCTCTCCATCGCCGGGATCGCCCGCACTCCGCGGGCCGCCGGGAT
>JAGDMV010000207.1 GCA_017860675.1 Chloroflexota bacterium | reverse complement strand
CTGCCCCCATCGCCCCGGCGGAGAACGGGCCGGGGCCCGTCCCCGATGGCGAGCCCGTCATCGAGGCCTGGGGGCTGACCAAGCACTACGGGCACCTGGTGGCCGTCGACGCGCTCGACCTCGAGATCCGGGCCGGCGAGATCTACGGGCTGCTGGGACCGAACGGGGCGGGCAAGACCACCACGATCCTCATGCTGCTCGGCCTGTCGGAGCCGACCGCCGGCGAGGTCCGGGTGCTGGGCCTTGACCCGACCCGCGACCCGCGGCGGGTCAAGCGCCACGTCGGCTACCTGCCCGACAGCGCGGGCTTCTACGGCTCGATGACCGGGCGGCAGAACCTGCGCTACACGGCCCGCCTCAACGGCCTGTCCGAGCGGGTCGCCGAGGCTCGTATCAGCGAGGTCCTCGACCGCGTCGGCCTGACCGACCGGGCCGACGATCGAGCGGAGACCTACTCGCGTGGCATGCGCCAGCGACTGGGCATCGCCGATGCCCTGGTGAAGGATCCGTCGATCCTCATCCTCGACGAGCCGACCACCGCCATCGACCCGATCGGGGTGATCGAGATCCTGGATCTCATCCGCGGGCTGGCCCGCGACGAGGGCCTTGCCATCCTCATCGCCAGCCACCTCCTCGACCAGGTCCAGACGGTCTGCCACCGGGTCGGAATCTTCCACCAGGGCCAGCTCATCGGCCAGGGAACGGTCGACGAGCTCGCCCGCGAGTTCGGCGACGGGACGGACCTGATCGAGATCGAGATCGGGGCGGACGGCGCTGCGACCGGGCTCGACGTCGCCGGGCTCCTCGCCGAAGCTCCCGGCGTGGCGGCCGCCGAGCCGGCCCCGGCAGGGCCTGGCGAGGCGGCCCGGTGGCGGGTAGCCCTGGCCGACGGCGCGGACCGCCGCCTGGCTGGCCAGGAGATCCTCGGGCGGGTCACGGCGGCCGGCCTCCAGGTCGAGCGCTTCGGCCGGGCCCGCGTCTCGCTGGAGCGGATCTACCGCAGCGCCGTGGAGCGGGCGCTCGGCGACGATGCCTGGCGGGCCGGATCGGTCGAGCGCGCGGCGGAGGACCTGGCATGACCGTCATCGACGAGGGTGCAGTCCCGTCCCCGGCCGCCTCGCGCCTCGCGACCGAGCCCCCGCGCGCCGGTTGGCTGATCGTGGCCCGCAAGGAGCTCGCCGACCACCTCCTGTCGGCCCGCTTCCTGGTGCTGCTGATCCTGCTCGGGCTCGTGGCCGCACTGACGACCCTGTCGGCGGCCGAAGCCATCCGCACTTCAACCGGGACCACCGCCGACACGCCCTCGATCTTCCTCAAGCTCTTCCTGGTCAGCCAAGACCCGCTGCCGGCCTTCTTCATCCTGATCGGCTTCATCCTGCCGGTGCTGGGCATCGCCTTCGGCTTCGACGCGGTGAGCGGCGAGCGGTCCGAGGGCACCCTGCCACGCCTGGTGTCCCAGCCGATCTACCGCGACGACGTCATCAACGGCAAGTTCACCGCCGGGCTGGCCGTCATCGGCCTGATCCTGGTCCTCGTCACCGCGATCGTGGCCGCCATCGGGATCATCCGGCTTGGCATCGTCCCCACGGCCGAGGACGTGCTGCGGCTCGCCGTCTGGCTGCTGGTCTCGATCGTCTACGTCGGCTTCTGGCTGGCGTTCGCGACGCTCTGCTCGGTGGCCTTCCGGCGGGCCGCAACGGCGCTGCTGGCCGCGGTCGGGCTGTGGATCGTGGCGACCCTGTTCGCCTCGCTGCTCGCCTCGCTGGTCGCGGGCGCCATCGCCCCGACCCCGGCAGGCGCCACGACGGAGCAGGTGATCGCCAACGCGACGCTGGCCGACAACCTCGCTCGGCTGGCCCCGCCGACGCTGTACTCCGAGGCGACGACGGTCATCCTCGATCCCTCGGCCCGGACGACAAGCTCGTTCATCCTGACCAGCCAGGCCTATCGCGCGGTGCAGTCGGACCTGCCGATCGAGCAGAGCCTGCTCCTCGTCTGGGTGCAGGTCGTGGGGATCGTCGCCCTGACGGTCGTGTCGTTCGCCGTCGCCTACATCCTGTTCATGCGCCAGGAGGTCCGCGCCTAGAGCGCCGGCCCGCGCGGTCACGCGCCCGGCCCGGCTACTCTTCGGGGGAGCGTCGCCCGCCAGCGACCGCCGGACGCAGTCGAGCGGCGACCAGGGGCCGAGTGGGGACGCGAACGGAGGCGACGGACGATGACCACCAGCGAGCGCGCGGGGCAGCCGGCCAAGCCGTCGATGCTGGTCGACGTCGATCGGCTCCTCGCGGCCTACTACGACCTGCGGCCCGACCCGGCGGTGCCCAGCCAACGGGTCGTGTTCGGCACGTCGGGTCACCGTGGCTCGGCCTTCACCACCTCGTTCAACGAGGCCCACATCGTGGCAGCCGCCGCGGCCGTCGCGCGCTACCGGCGGGCCCAGCACATCGATGGGCCGCTGTTCGTCGGCCGCGACACGCACGCCCTTTCCGAGCCTGCGTTCCGGACGGCCCTCGAGGTCCTGGTAGCCGACGGGGTGGACGTGCTCGTCGAGCCGGCCGATCGCTTCACCCCGACGCCCGCCCTCTCGCACGCCATCCTGACCTACAACCGCGATCGCCGGGCCGGCCTGGCCGACGGGATCGTGATCACCCCCTCGCACAACCCGCCGGAGGACGGCGGCTTCAAGTACAACCCGCCCCACGGCGGGCCGGCCGACACGGACGTGACCGGCTGGATCCAGGACGAGGCGAACCGGATCCTCGCCGAGGGGTTCGGCGCGGTTCGCCGGCTCCAGTATCGACGGGCGCGGGCGGCCGCCCACGCCCACGACTTCATGGCAGCCTACGTCAGCGACCTCGAGGGGGTCCTCGACATGGCCGCGATCAAGGGCTCGGGGCTGCGCCTCGGCGTGGACCCGCTGGGCGGCGCCAGCGTGGACTACTGGGTCGCGATCCGCGAGCGCCATGGCCTCGACCTCGAGGTCGTCAACGCCGCCGTCGATCCCACCTTCCGCTTCATGACCCTCGACTGGGACGGCCGGATCCGGATGGATCCCTCGTCGCCTCATGCGATGGCCGGCCTGGTGGGCCTGCGCGAGCGCTTCGACCTGGCCTTCGGCAACGACACCGACGCGGACCGCCACGGCATCGTCACCCCCGATGCCGGCCTGCTCAACCCGAATCACTTCCTCGCGGCCGCGGTGGCCTACCTGTTCGGCGGGGCACGCGACTGGGCACCAAGCGTGGCCGTCGGCAAGACGCTCGTGTCCAGCGCGATCATCGACCGGGTCACGGCCGACCTCGGCCGGCGGCTGCTCGAGGTCCCGGTCGGGTTCAAGTGGTTCGTGGCCGGCCTGCTCGACGGCTCGGTCGGCTTC
>JAGDMV010000067.1 GCA_017860675.1 Chloroflexota bacterium | reverse complement strand
GCACCCGGTACCTCCGGGCGGTGCATTCCGGCCTCGATCGGTCCATTCGCCTCTGACCATCTACCGGCGGTACGGGGTAGACTCGACTGGCCCGGGGGGGACGGCAGGAGGACCAAATGAAGCTGGCGGTTGGGTGCCGGATCACTGCCGCGGTGCTTGCGGCCCTGCTGGCCATACCGTTCGTGCCCGCGGCGCCGGTGCGGGCAGGCGAGGCACCATCCAGCGCCACGCTTTCCGTGGACGTCACCGCCGACACCTATCCGGGCGCCGCAACGCTGACCGCGACTGTCTCTCCGGCCGACGCGACCGGGCAAGTCCAGTTCGAGGTCGACGGTGGCGCGCCACAGGCTATCGACCTCGTGGGGCGCGACGCGACGCTCCTGCTTTCGGGACTCGGCGGCGGGACACACAGCGTCGTCGCGACATACACCGGCGACGCGACATACGCATCCTCGATCGCCGCGCCGAACCCGCTCGAGTTCACGATCGACAAGGCCGCCCAGGCCACGCTGACCGTCAACGTGTCCTCGCCGGCGGCATTCGCGACGAGCCAGACGGTCAGCACGAGCGGCGGCAGCGGGACCGGTCTCGTGAGCTACAGCACCGGCAGCTCCACGGCATGCTCGGTGACCGGCAGCACGCTCTCGATCACCGCCGGCTCCGGGACCTGCGCGGTCACCGCGACGAAAGCCGGCGACGACAACTACCTCGCCAAGACATCGGCTCCTGCCAGTGTCACGGTCGAGAAGGCGAGCCAAACGATCTCCTTCGGTCAGCCACCCGATCGGACCCTCGACGAATCGCCGATCACCGTGGCGGCGACCGCCAGCTCCGGCCTCACGGTCAGCTTCAGCTCGCTCACGAGCGGCATCTGCACGGTCTCGGGCACAAGCGTCACCCTTGTAACGACCGGGGACTGCACGATCCGGGCGTCGCAGGGCGGGAACGCCAACTACGACGCTGCTCCGTCCGTGGACCGCACCTTCGCCGTCGGCGAGGGCTCCACCGACACGGTCGTGGCCAGCAACCACAACCCCTCCGCCTTCGGTCAGGCGGTGACCTTCAGCGCCACGGTCAGCGGCGGCGGCGCCACCCCGACCGGGACGGTTGCCTTCCAGGACGGGGCAACCACGCTCGGCACCGGGGCGCTCAACGGATCCGGGGTGGCGACGCTCACGACCTCGGCGCTCTCGGTCGCGACCCACTCGATCACCGCCGTCTACGGTGGGAGCGCGAACTACGCGACCAGCACGTCGTCGACGCTGTCCCAGGTCGTGGGCAAGGCCGCCACGACGCTCGGCCTGGCGAGCAGCGATGCGTCCTCGGTCTACGGCCAGAGCGTCACCTTCACGGCCACGGTCTCGGTCACGGCCCCGGGCGGCGGCACCGCCACCGGGAGCGTCCAGTTCCGGGTGGACGGGCTCGACCTCGGTGCCCCGGTCCCGCTTGCCGGTGGCCGGGCCACGCTTGCGACGTCGGCCCTTGGCGCGGGCAGCCACGAGATGACCGCCGCCTTCACCGGCGGAGGGAGCTACCAGGACAGCTTCGGAACGCTCGCCGGTGGCCAGACCGTGGCGACGAAGTTGCTCACCGTCACGGCCGATGACGCGAACCGCGAGTATGGCCAGGCGAACCCGCCCTTCACCGCCACCATCACCGGCTTCGTCAACGGCGAGACGCTGGCCACCTCCGGCGTCACCGGCAGCCCGACCTGCTCCTCAGCAGCGACCGAGTCGAGCCCCGTCTCCGGAAGCCCCTACACGATCACCTGCGTGACCGGCTCGCTGGCCGCGGCCAACTACTCCTTCGGCTTCGTCGACGGGGATCTCACGATCGAGCCGGCGACGAGCACCGTGGCCCTCGTCTCGGACCACAACCCGGCCGTGCCGAGCCAGCCGGTGACGCTGACGGCCACGGTGACGGGCCCTGTCACCGGCCTGCCGGCTCCGGGCGGCTCGATCGCCTTCCAGGCCCGCAGCGGCGCAACGTGGACCACGTTCGCCAGCCAGGCGCTCGCGGCCGCCTTCTCGGCCTCGACTCCGGTCATCGTGCCGTCGACAGAGGGGACGTACGACTATCGGGCAGTGTTCACCAGCCCGGACGGCAACTTCGCCAACGGGACAGGCGAGCTCGTCCAGAGCGTCGGCAAGTCGCCGGTGACCGTCACGATCACCTCGTCGCGGCCGGCCTGGGAGACGAACGTCCCGCTCACCTTCACCGCAAAGATCAGCCCCGAGGCTACCGGCGCGACCGTGGAGGTGACCGGGACGGTCGGTTTCACCGTCGACGGCGGGCCGCTGCTGGAAGTGGCGGTTGCGAAGGGGATCGCCAGCCTGCCTGCCCGCGCGCTCCTCCTCGGCGACCATACGATCACCGCGGTCTACTCCGGCGACGGGAGCTTCCTCGGCGGGACCGCGACCCCGCTCACCGGGACCGTCGTGCCGAACGTGGTCGCGGCGACGGGGGTCGGGGTGAGCAGCTCCACGATCTACCCGGTGAGGGACACCTGGCGCGACACCGTGGCCATCCGGGGTACCCGGGGTGAGCCGCTCGGCGTCACCATCAGGATCTACTCGCCGACCGGAAGGCTCATCTCCACCAAGACGGTAGCGACGGGGAGCGGGACGTACTCGGTATCCTGGAACGGGCGGTACAGCAGCGGGACGATCCGTCCGGCTGGCAAGTACAAGTTCGTCCAAACCCTTACCGATAGGTCGAGCGCGCCGGCCCTGACCAAGGTCTGGACTTCGTACGTGACGCTCTCGACGAAGCGGATGTACTGGAAGACGGCAACGCTCTACAAGAACGCGAACGCGCCGTCGATCTGGTCCGGCTCCCCATCGAGGCTGAGCGGGTCGCGCTACGCGAATGGCGCACTCCTCATAGCGGGTTCGACCCGTGACGCGCAGGGGCAGCTCATACCCGGCTGGGCGGCCTTCGGCTACCAGTTCACCCTGCCGTCCGCGACGACGGTCACCAAGGTAGCCTTCTACGTCCAGGGCGGCCCGTGGACGGGGACGAACGCCCCGAAGGTCGGTCTCAACGACTGGCGGTCCTCGGCGACGTACGGGACCTGCTCGAGCACTGACTGGTGTCAGGCATACAACCCGGACCGTGCACGACGGGCGGTCGGGACGTCGACGACGTCCTGGTACGGGATCTCGGGCGACCTGGCGGCGGTCGTGCGGAACGTCTCGGGCAAGCGCTACGTCCGCGGGTTCGTCGACACCGGCGGCTTTGTCACCGGCTTCAGGTACGACTTTGCCCGGGTCCGGCTCGTCGTGACCTACGGCGTCCTGCGGTAGGCCCGGAGCCGAAGCGGCGCCCCGCGGCCGGACGAGCCGCCCGCCGCCGCCCTCGGCGGCCGTATCGGCGGTGCTCGCCCTCGCCCCGCTGCCCTAGCGACCCCGGAGCTGCCAGGATTTGCCCTCGGTGGCGATAGCCGGGGCGTAGACGATCTCGACCTGCTGCATGTCGCGGATCGACCGGGCGCCGAGCGCGGCCATGCTCTGGCGGAGTGCGCCGATCAGGTTCTGTGATCCGTCGGTCACGCTCGACGGGCCGAGCAGGATCCGCTCCAGCGGCCCGGCCGTCCCGACCTGGATCCGGGTGCCGCGGGGCAGGACCAGCGAGGGAGCGGCCATCCCCCAGTTCGTGCCCCGGCCGGGCGCCTCGCTGGCCCGGGCGAGCGGCGAGCCGAGCATCAGCGCGTCGGCCCCGGCAGCGATGGCCTTGGCCAGGTCGCCGCCCCGGCGCATGCCCCCGTCGGCCACCACCGGCACGTAGCGGCCGGTGTCGGCGACGTAGGCGTCGCGAGCGGCTGCCACATCGGCGATGGCGGTCACCTGGGGCACGCCGATGCCGAGCACCTCGCGGGTGGTGCAGGCGGCACCCGGCCCGACCCCGACGAAGATCGCGGCTGCTCCCTGCTCCATCAGGGCGTAGGCGGCCTCGGCGTTGGTCGTGTTGCCGACGGCGACCGGGATCGGCATCAGCCGGGTGAACTCGGCCAGCGAGAGCGGCTCGTAGCCGGTCGCGAGATGGCGGGCGGAGCTCACCTGGCTCTGGACCAGGAACAGGTCGGCCCCGTGCTCGGCGGCAAGCGGGCCCAGGTGGCGGGCAGCGGCCGGGGTGGCGGCCACGATGGCCGGCGAGCCGGCGGCCTGGATCTCGGCGATCCGCCGGGCGACCAGGTCGTCCCGGACCGGCGCGGCGTAGGCCTGCGCCAGCACCTCGTGGACCTGGTCGTCGGGGGCGGTGGCGATCTGCTCGATGACCGGGCCCGGCTCCTCGTGGCGGGTCTGCACGCCCTCGAGGTTGAGGACGGCGAAGCCGCCCAGGTCGGCCAGCAGGCCGGCGAACGCCGCGTCGACCACTGCATCCATGGCCGCCGCAAGGACCGGGATGCGAAGCGGCAGCCCGCAGAACTCCTGGACGAGGTCGACGTCGTCGGGCTCGATCGTCCCGGTCCCGGGCGCGAGCGAGACGTCGTCGAAGCCGTAGGTCGGCCGGATCGCGTCGGCCCTGCTCCGGAAGGTGCGCGGCGCGTCGGCGGCGGCTGCGTCGGGCTGCTTCGACAACGACATGTCCTCGGGCTGCGCCGCGGCGACGGGCGGCGCCGGCTTGCCGACGATTGTACGGCGGCTGCCGGTCGGGGCGAGTGACCCGGCTCAGGCGTCTGCGCGAGAGCGGATGGAGTGAGACGCGCTCTGCTCAGGCCAGGGCGATCGAGCCTGTCTTGAGCGTCCCGTTCGAGTACCTCACCCGCACCTTGAGCGTGTTCGTCGCCTCGTCGAGGTAGAAGCTGATCATCTCCTGGTCGAGGTCGACGTCGGTTGGGGCGGTGGCCGGCGTCCCGAGGAAGGTGCGCCCGGACGACCTGAGGCGGCCCACCGCCCGGACGCCGTAGCCGTCCGGGCTGTCGGCCCGGCCGAACACGCCGCAGGTGTTGCCGCTGGTGGCGGAGGCGTAGCCACGGACGCCGGTTCCACCCACCCGATCGGTCTCGGCCAGCACGGCATACTCGCCGCCCTGGGCGTAGACGCCGCGACCGGCCGGGCTCGAGGTCGTCCCGTGGACGCCGGTGACGATGCCCGTCGTGCCGATCGCCTCGCCCCGGACGCCCGCTGCCTGGGCCGAGGTGGAGCTGGCGACGCCCCGGACGCCCACCACTGGGCCCGTGCCCCGCACGCCCTCGCCATCGGGGCTCTCCACCGCGCCGCGGACGCCGCTCGTCCCGGCCGCGCCACTGGCATAGCCGTCGACACCGACCCCTGAGGTGCCGGCGCTCGTGCCCTTGACCCCGCATCCCAAGATCGGCGAGGTCGACATCGCCTCGCCGATCACGCCGGTTCCGCCCATCGCGGTGGCTGTGCCGTGGACACCGATCCCCGCGGTGTTGGCGCTCGTACCGCTCACCCCGGTGGAGGTCGTGTTCAGGTTGTTGGCCCCGACTCCCGAGACCCCGGTCAGGCCCTGGCCCTTCACGCCGATACCCGACGAGGGGGCCGTGCTGGTGCCGAGCACGCCGATCGTGGTGGCACCCAGCGCGGTCGAGCTGGCCGAGCCCCGTACGCCGACGCCGGTCGGGCTAGCGGTCGCGCCGTAGACGCCGTAGGTGGAGCCGGACGTGGCGGTGGCGCTGCCGTAGAGACCGCGGCCGCTGGTGGAGGAGCTCTTGCCGTAGAGGCCGTAGCCCCTGGTGGTCGTGATCGTCGTGCTGGCGCTGGCCGAGGTCGACCGCCCGGCGAGCACGGCTGAGCCGTTGGCCGCGGCGGCCGGCAGGGGACGGCCGAGGGCGCCGGCGACGAGGCCGACGAGGCCGCCAACCCCGGCGGCGAGCAGCGCCCGCCGGGAGCGGGGCGAGTCGGGAGCGGCAACCGGCTCAGCGGCGAGAACGGGCTCGGGCGGTGCGGGCGCTGCGGTGGCAGCCATCGGACGGACCCTCCAGGCGTGCGTCGCGCCCGCGGCCGGCACGCCGCGCGGCGTCCCCCGAGCCCATTCTAGGGAACAGCGGAAGGGTCGAACCCACCGATGGAGATCAGCGGCCGAGGTTCGAGCTCCTCAGTCGCCCGACTCGCCCTCCGGGCCACCAGTCCGCGGCGGCCGCGCCAACCGCCGGCCAGAGCGGTCCAGCTCGAACCAGCGCGCCCGCTCCGGCTCGACGAGGTGACTGGCGATCGCGTGGAGCGTCCCCGGGTACGAGGGCCAGGTGACCTCCTCGAGCGCCTCGTCGAGGGCGACCCAGCGCATCGCGTCGTGGTCGGCCGAGAGACGCAGGACGGCCTCGGGCCTTGCCCTGAGGGCGAAGACGGCCGCGGCCAGGATCGCGTCAGGACCCTCGTCGTAGAAGAGCCGCACCTCGTCGAGATCGTAGAACGCCTCCGTCTCGGCCGGCCCGATGCCGACCTCCTCGGCGACCTCGCGGAGGGCTGCCGCCGGGGCGCGCTCGCCGGGATCGAGGTGGCCGGTGACCGGCTGCCACAGGCCGGGGAAGATCGAGTGCGGCGCTCGTCGCACGAGGAGAACCTCCGGCCGGCCGATGACCGGCAGCCTGAACACCCAGCACTCGACGAAGTCAGGCCGAAGCGGGCTCACCGGACGGGGACCGCCGCCGCCTTGCCTGCCGCCACCGCCGACCCGCCCGCGCCCGCGCCCGCCGCGGGCTCAGAGGCGCTCGAAGCGGTCGACCGGCAGGACGAACACGGTCGCCCCGCCGACCTCCACCTCGAGCGGATAGGGCAGGAAGAACTCGCCCGGCTCCATGATCGGCGGCATCGGGTTGACCAGCTGGGTCCGCGAGTGGCACTGGTCGCGGATGATCGACAGCACGGCTTCCACCTGCTCATCCTCGACCCCGACGATGATCGTGGCGTTCGACTGCTTGAGGAAGCCGCCCGAGCTGTGGAGGCGGGTCGCCCGGTACTCGCCGTCGAGGAGCGCGTCGGTGAGGGCGGAGGCGTCCTCCGCGTGGACGATCGCGACGACCATCTTCACCCCGCGAGTATAGGGTCCGGCCCCCGCGCGGCGATACGGCCTGCGCGATCGTACCGCAGCGCGGCTGACGCCCGGCCAATGGCTGGGCACCTGAAGTGCCGGGCCGACGGTGACCGTTCCCGCCGGGCCGCCCCTCGGATGCCGGTGCCTGTGCCGCGGCCGGCCGATGGTCTACCGTTCCCGCCCCGGTCGCGCCGCGGGTATGATCCGGTCGCGGCCGACGCGATCACCGATGAGGCGCGGGACCGGCGCCGGCGACCCGGAGGCACCGTGAGCAGCGACGCTTTCCCCCCGCTCGAGCCCGAAGCCCGGATCGCGGCCGCCGCCCGGGCGATCGCCCTCGGGACCGAGCCCGACCACGGGCTGGACACGCTCATCCGCCTGGCCGCCGGCGAACGGGGCGCCGACGTGGCGGTGCTGGCGGCCGTAGATGACGACCGGACACGGCTCGTCCACCTCGGGAGTCTCGGCGTCGCCGCGGCCGACCTCCCGGCGGTGGAGCTGTCCACGGCCGGCCCGTCGGACCCATTCGCGGTCGCGGTGCTCGAGCGCCGACGGGTCGTCTGGCCCGGGCCCGACGAATCCGGCCCCAGCGGGGAGCTCGCGCGCCGGCTTGGCCTTGCCCGGCTGGAGGTCCGGCCTCTCCTCACCGGCCAGGGCGGCATTGATCGGTCGGTTGGGATCCTCGCTCTCGGCTGGCGTTCCGGGGCCAAGCCTCGCGATGGCAACTCCCAGGTACAGGCAGCACTGGCCGACCTGGCCGCGGTGGCGGTCGACCGGCTGCACCAGGCTGCAGGCGCCGCCGAGCGCCGCGACTGGTCCGAGCGACTCGCCCACATCGATCCGCTGACCGGCCTGGCCAATCGCCGGACGCTCGACCGGGTCCTCGAGCTCGAGATCGCCCGGGCGAGCCGGCAGGGCTCCGAGGTGTCGCTCGCGGTTTTCGACGTCGACGCCTTCCGGGCGATCAACGCCGAGGGCGGTCCGGCTGCCGGAGACGAGGTGCTCAGGGCGGTCGCGGCCGTGCTGGCCGAGTCGGTCAGGCTGGTCGACACGGTCGCCCGCATCGGGGGTGACGAGTTCGTGATCGTGGCGCCCGGGTCGGGCGGGATGACGGTTGCTGCCCGGGTGAAGGGCGCGCTGGCCGGTCTCGGCGAGGTCGGCGGTCGCCGGCCGAGCGTCTCCGCCGGGGTGGCCCGCTTCCCGGCCGACGGCACGTCCGCCGACGAGCTCCTCGGCCGGGCGCTCGACGCCCTCGACGCGGCCAGGGCGGGGGGCCACGGCTCGGTGGCAGTGGCACCCGGCACCGCCGGTTCCGGCTGACCCTGCCGGGCCGGGGCGGGCTCGACGCGCTTGGGGGCTCGACGCGCTGGGGGCTCGGCGGGGCTCGGCGCGCCTGCTCCCGTGGGGTCCGCTGGGGCGCCTGACGCGCGCTCTCCTGGTCAGCCCCCGGTCGGCCCCTGCCGCCCCGCCGCGAGCCGTGGCCCGAGGTCCGGCAGGCGGGCCGCCACGGCCGCCACGATGTCGGCGAAGACCTCGTCCTCGGGCCGTCCGGCATCGACGACCGCGTAGCGACCGGGATCGGCTGCCACCAGCGCCAGGTAGCCGGCTCGCACCCGCACGTGGAAGGCGAGGTCGAACTCGGCCTCGAAGCGGGTGGTCTCCTCGACCGACTTGCGGGCCAGGCCGTCCTCCGGGGCGAGGTCGAGGACGACGGTGAAGTCGGGCCGCGTATCGCCGATCGCGAACCGCTCGACCGGCAGCAGCTCGTCGAGCGGCAGGCCGCTGCCGTAACCCTGGTAGGCCAGCGTCGAGTCGGCGAAGCGCGCCGTCACCACCGTCTCCCCCCGGGCCAGGGCCGGCCGGATCACCTCGGCAACCAGCTGGGCGCGGGCCGCGTAGAACAGCAGGGCGTCGGTGCGGGCGTCGTTGGGGACCGAGCCTGGGGAGTTGCCGCATCCGTCGGGACCTTCGAGGCAGATGAAGAGGCCGCGGCCAGCGGTGGAGGGGGAGGTCGCGTTCACCTGCCGAGTGTATGCCGACCGGGCCGGATTGAGCGCGAGTCGCGGGATCCGCGGGGGCAGTCTGCCCGACCGCCGGGGCGTGCCGCGCCGGTTCAGGCCTCCAGGAAGCGCTCCAGGATCCGGAAGCGCCAGGTCAGGTGGAGGACCAGCGTCCAACCCGCCAGGCACAGGGCAACGACGGCGATCTCGGCCAGGCCGAGCGGCTCGAGGGCGAAGATGGCCCGGCCCGCGGGCACCGCCATGAGGACGATGAAGGCGACCGCCAGGACGATCGCCAGGATCGTCGGCCGCCAGTCAGGCGACCTCGGCTCGATGACGGCCAGGCGCTCGACGGGCGGCTCCACGAACACCACGAGGACGAGCCCGGCCAGGACCAGGAACGAGGTGAGGGCCGTCTGGCCGACCCTGACGGCCGCCGCCAGCACCTCCGGGTCGACGTCGGCGAACTGCCCGACGGAGGTCACGCCCAGCCGGGCGACGACGGTCCCATAGAGCACGACCAGGCCGACCAGACTGGACAGGACGGCGGCCGGCACGATGAAGCGGGCCAGCGACCGGCCGGCCGTGTCGCGACGCTGGCCCGGCTGTGCCCAGACCGCGAGCAGGGCGGTGGGGATGCCGACGGTGAACAGGGTGAGCACCGATCCGTTGCGCAGGTCGATGGGGAACAGGCCCAGGACGAGCGAGGTCACGATCAGCAGGCCGACGGTCGAGATCCGGGTCAGGAACAGGCGCAGGATGTCCTGCATCCCGTTGACGATGCGCTGGCCCTCCTCCACCGCCGGCGCCAGCGAGGCGAACGAGTCGGTCGTGAGGACGATGTCGGCCACGCTCCTGGCGGCCTGGGTGCCGCTCTGCATGGCGATCCCGAGATCGGCCTTCTTGAGAGACAGGACGTCGTTCACCCCGTCGCCGATCATCGCCACGTACGAGCCGCTCGACCGGAGGGCGTCGACCAGCCGTTCCTTCTGCGCGGGGGTGATGCGGCCGAAGACGGTGGCGTCGGTGGCCGTCGCGGCGAAGGTCGCGTCGTCCAGCCCGTCGAGATCGGGGCCGGCCACGAACCGGAGATCGGGCGAGAGCCCCGCCTGGCGGGCGAGGGCCGCCACCGTGCTCGGGTCGTCGCCCGAGATGACCTTCGGTCGCACCCCGGCCGCCGCGAACCGGGCGAGCGTCTGGCTGGCATCCGGGCGCAGCTCGTCGGCCAGGATGACAAGCCCCAGCGGCGTCATCCCGGCCGGCAGGCGGGCCTCGTCACCCTCGCCCTGCAGCGCTGCGGGATCGGGGTGGGCGGCCGCGAGGAGGACACGCAGGCCCTGTTCCGCGTACGGGTCGATCCGGCCGCGGAGGTCCGCCCAGCTCTCGTCGTCCTGGCCGGCGCCGTCCGCCAGGGCCGGGCGGAGGAACTCGGCCGCGCCGAGGGCCACCACTCCGGCCAGGGCGCTCTCTTCGACCGCGCCGTGCCCCGCGGTCGAGCCGTTCTTCGCCGTCGGGCCGTCTGCTGCCCCAGGGGCCCCCGGCTCGGACCCGTCCGCGAAGGCGACCGCGCTCCACTTGCGGGCCGACGAGAACGGGACGTCGGCCGCCAGCTCCCGGGCCGACCCCGGGCAGGCCACGGCGATCGCCTCGGCCGTCTTGTTGCGGACGCCGGCGCTCGCCACCACGGCGCCCAGCGTCTCGCGGAGACGATCCTCCGACCCGGCAAGGGGAACGACCTCCTCGACCACCAGGCGGTTGGCGGTGAGCGTGCCCGTCTTGTCGAGGCAGAGGACGTCCACGTTGCTGAGCGACTCGATCGCGTTCGACTGCTGGACGAGCGCGCCGAAGCGGAGGATCCGGACTGCCCCGACCGCGTAGGCGATCGCGATCGACACGAACAGGCCGTTGGGCACCAGCCCGACGACAAGGGCGGCCTCGCCCACCGTCTGGCTGGCGCTGACCAGCTTGAGCAGGTTGTTGACGATCAGCACGACCTCGAGGTAGACGACCACGGCCAGCGTGACCCTGACGACGAGGTTGACCTCGCGCTGCAACGGCGTCAGGACACGCCGGAACGAGCGCGCGCCGGCCGTGATCCGGTTGGCCAGGCTGGCCGTGCCGACGGCCGTGACCTCGAACCGCCCGCCCCCGCTGACGAGGAAGCTGCCCGAGTAGACCGGATCGCCCGTCCGCTTGGGAACCAGGTCGGACTCGCCGGTCAGCTGCGACTCGTCCACCTCGAAGGCGCCGTCGACGACCCGCCCGTCGAGGATCACCTGGTCGCCGGGCCCCACCCGGAGGATGTCGCCGACCACCAGCTCCTCCGGCTGCACCGACCGCTCGGCCCCGTCGCGGACGACGGTGGCGGTGGGCCGCGTCAGGAGCGCGATCCGGTCGAGGGTCCGCTTGGCGCGGATCTCCTGGAACACGCTGACGACGATGTTGGTGCCGATGACGGCCAGCGACACGAGCGCGTCGAGCGGACGCCCGACGAGCACCAGCAGGATGCCGAGCACGAAGATGACGTTGTTGATGAAGGTGAAGACGTTCTCGCGGACGATCTGGCCGTAGGTCCGGCCAGTGGGCGGAGCGGGGGGATTGCCGAGCCCGCGGGAGTGACGGGCGGCAGCCTCGGCATCGGACAGGCCGCCCGGCGGCGTCGGCGGCAGGGCATCGGGTGGCGTCGGTGCCGGGCTGTTCACCGGGGTCGGCGCCCCGTTTCCGGTCGCGGCGCCTGAAGCGGCCCCGTCTCCCGCCGGCGCCCGCGGCGCCTCAGCGCCAGCCACGGGCCTCGTCCGGGTAGAGCCGGACCCGCCGGTACGGCTCCCGGCCGCGAGACCTGCTCACCAGGTTCGCCCGCTCCGCCATCTGGTGCTGGAGCCGGCGGATGTACGCGGTCTGGGGTGACAGCTCCACCGCCTCCGAGCGGCTGAGCACCAGGCCGATCGCCTCCTCCGTCTCGCGCAGGGCCGCCTCGCGCGGATCGACCTCCAGGCTGTAGAGCGACGTCAGGCTGGCCTGCATCTGGACGATCGTGTTCGACTTCAGCACGTAGACGGGCAGGGCGCGCTCCTCCGCCTCGCGGATGAGCGGACCCTTCTGGCGGTACTCGCTGCGGAGGGTCATGACCACGTCCGCCTCGTCCACGTCGCGGGCGACGATGACCGGCAGCTGCAGCTCGCGGATGGCCTGCTCGAGGCGCTTGCGGCTGATCCCGTAGGGCAGGACCCGGATCGACGG
>JAGDMV010000206.1 GCA_017860675.1 Chloroflexota bacterium | reverse complement strand
TCCGTGGCCGACCCGGCGCAGCTCGAGGCGGCGCTCGCCGAGATCCGGCTGGCCCGAGCCGGGCTGTTCGACGAGACAGACCGCCTCGAGGCGACGCTCCGCGACGCGGTGGATATCAAGGCCAAGATCAAGCGCAACCCGAAGAAGGCCGCCGCCATCGCCGGTGGTGCCGCGTTCGTGGCCGTTGGCGGCCCGCGTCGCGTGCTCCGCCGGGCTCGGCGCGCGGTCTTCGGGGTGCCGGATCCGCTTCCCCCCAGCCTCCTTCCCGACCAAGTCGAGCGGGCGGTGCGAGCGCTCGGAGACGACGGCTCGAAGGTCCGCGGAGCCCTCGAGCGCGAGTTCGCCAGCTACCTCGTGTCGAACAAGAAGCACGATCGGCGGGCCCTCCGGCTCGCCCTGCTCGCGACTGTCGGCCCGGTCGTCAGGCAGGCCGGCGTGGAGGGCGTCAAGCGGCTCTTCTCGACCGAGGCCGGTCGGGTCGAGGCGCTCACGGAGCGGCTGCGGCAGGCGCGCGGCGGCGGCAACCCGGCCTGATCCAAGGCCAGGCGGCCGCCAACACCGGGTGCGGGAGGAGCGGGCGGGCGGCGCAGGCTCGTGCGAGTGGGCGCAGGCCCACCGCGGATCTCGTGCCGCTTGGCGTGCGACGGCACCGGGAGCGCCCGGTGGCGCCATCGCGCTAGACTCGGCCCGCTGGGGCGAGTGGCGGAACTGGCAGACGCGCCGGCCTTAGGAGCCGGTGCTGCGAGAGCGGCGTGTCGGTTCGAACCCGACCTCGCCCACCAGTAGCCGATGGCGAGTGCCCGCCTGCCCGCCGTCCACCGCTGGGACCTCTAGGGACGTCGGTCAGGGTGCCGCCGCTGCGCGGTGACCGCGGCCAGGGCCGCCACCGCCAGGCAGCCCACGATCCCCACCAGCAGGATGCCGGGTGGTGGCCCGGCGCCTCCCGGGACGGCAGGCGCCAGTGTCGACGTCGGGGGCACCGTGGCGACCCCCGCGCATATCTCCGGGTGACCGTTCTCGATCGCGGTCGCCGGCGTTTCGACGGTCAGGCCCGCGCCGATGCCGACGACACGGATCGTGGCAGTCGACCCGCCGTCCCCGGCGAACCTGATCTCGGCGCCGAAGTCCACGTCCTGGCTGACCCTCGTGGCCGCCAGCCTCAGGTGGAAGAAGGCCGGGGTCAGCACCTGGCCGTAGATCGAGTTCCAGGTCTCCGGGGGCCACGGGTCGGGCATGGTGAACGTCGCCGTGGGCTGGTCCTCGACGACGCTGACGGTACCGACGTCCGGGTCCATCCAAGCCCCAACGACGGTGGCGGTGACCGTCTCGCCGGGGGCGAAGTCGATGTCTGCCAGCCCGGCGAAGTCGGTTCCGTAGCCCATCAACCCGAGCGGGTCGCTCGTCCAGGTCATCCCGACGCAGACAGCGTCCCCGGTGTTCATCGGGTCCGACGGCGAACCGTCCGACAGCGCCGGGTACAGCGACGGCTGGATGGTGACTGCTGCGGCCGGCGGGCCCCAGGACCCCAGCAGGATGAGCGTCGCGGCGAATGCCGCCACCGCCCGTGACATCCATCGCATGACGCACCTCCCGGAACGATGCTCCCCGTGCCTGCCCCGGAGCGCAGGAGCTGCCTCGACAGGCCAGCCCGTCCAGGTCGCCGTCGAGGGGCAGGAGATATGACGCGACAGGTGGATCGGTTGATTCGGGGCCGACCGGCTGGTGCCCACGCGATGGCCGCCGGCCAGCCCGCCCCGGCGGCCCGCGCTCCCGCCCCTATACTTCATCGGCTATGCAGGTAACCGTCTCGCCCGCTCCGAAGAGCATCCTCGTCCTCGACGTCGAGCTGCCCGCCGATCGCCTCGACCAGGCCATCGCCGCCGCCACCCGCCGGCTCGCTGCCCGCACCCGCGTGCCTGGGTTCCGGCCGGGCAAGGCTCCCCGGTTCATGCTCGAGCGGGTGCTGGGCCCCGGTGCGGTCGTCGACGAGGCCGTCGAGGATCTGGTCGACGCGGCCTGGCGCGAGGCCCTCGTCAGCGAGGGCATCGTCCCGATCGCGCCCCCCTCGGTCGAGGTCGTGACCGCGGAGGAGGGCAAGCCGCTCGTCTTCAAGGCCACGGTGGCTGTCCGGCCCGAGATCGCGCTGGGCGATTACCGCCACTTCCCGTTCAAGCCCGAGATCGAGCCGGTCGACTACGAGAAGATCGCCCGGGTCATCGAGGAGCTGCGCGACCAGCAGGCGACCCTCGTGCCCGTCGAGGATCGCGGGGCGGAGAACGGCGACTGGGCGGTGATCGGGTTCGCCGGGACTCGCGACGGTGTGGCCGTCGAGGGCGGCTCGGCTGAGCGGATGCCGCTCGTGCTCGGCGAGGAGCGGCTCATTCCCGGCTTCGAGCAGCACCTTCTGGGCCTCCGTCCGGGCGACGAGACCGAGTTCGATATCACCTTCCCGGACGACTACCCGGAGGAATCGCTCCGTGGAGCCGGCGTCCACTTCGCCGTGACCGTCCGCGAGCTACGTGCCAAGGTCCTGCCCGACGCGACCGACGAGTGGGCGCGCTCCCTCGGCGACTTCGCCGACCTGGCAGCGCTGAAGGCGGACGTGCGCCACCGGCTGGAGCGCAGCGCGCTGGATCGGGCGCGCCACCATTTCGCCGACCGGATCATCGACTACTCGGTGAAGAACGCCTCGGTCGACCTGCCCGACGTCCTGGTCGACGAGGAGGTCGAGGTCATGCGCGACGAGCTGCGGGGCAGCCTCGCCCGCCAGCGCATGACCGAGGAGGCTTACCTCAAGGCGGTGAACAAGACGACCGACGACCTCCTGGCCGAGATGCGCCCGGCCGCCGAGCAGCGGGCCAAGACCCTCCTGGTCCTGGGCCGCATCGCCGAGGAGGAGGGCGTGGAGGTCTCCGACATGGAGGTGGCCGCAGAGGCCGAGGGCGCGAAGGTCCGCTACGCCTCGCAGCCGAAGCTGGCCGCCTATTTCGACACCGATCGCGCGCGGATGGCGATCCGGTCCACCCTGCGCCGCAGCAGGGTCGTCGAGAAGATCATCGACGAGTGGCTGGCCGACCACCCCGACCACCCGGCGATGCCCCACCTCGAGGACGGCGAGCCAGAGCAGATCCTCGCCCCGGCCGCCGTCGACGAGGGAGCGGCCGTGGTCGGCGCGGGGGCCGTGGCGGAGGCAGCGACCGAGGAGGAAGCGCCCACCGGGGCCGAAGCGTCCAACGAGGCCCGCTGATCACCCCGGCGAAGCGGACTCTCGACCAGCAGCGCCGCGCGTCGGGCGCGGACGTGACCACTCCTGGAGGAACCACCATGCTCGTACCGATGGTCATCGAAACGTCGAGCCGCGGCGAGCGCGCCTACGACATCTACAGCCGCCTCCTCAAGGAGCGGATCATCTTCCTGGGCGACGCGATCGAG
>JAGDMV010000205.1 GCA_017860675.1 Chloroflexota bacterium | reverse complement strand
CGGCACCTTCCCGACGTTCAACTACAACGAGGGCCAGTTCGTCCACTACCAGAAGCTCATGGGCCCGACCATGACCGAGACGATCCTGGTCCGCAACGACACCTGCTACGCCTGCGCCGTGCGCTGCAAGCGGGTCGTGGAGACCGAGTTCATGGGCCGCCCGGTCATCCCCCGCCACGGCGGCCCCGAGTACGAGTCGGTGGGCACGCTCGGCTCGTATTGCGGCGTGGACGACCTGCCGGCGGTCGCCTTCGCCAACATGACCTGCAACAAGTACGGCCTCGACACGATCGGCACCGGCGCCACCGTGGCCTGGGTGATGGAGTGCTTCGAGAACGGCCTCTTCACCGAGGAGGAGATCGGCGGCCCGGCACGCTTCGGCGACGCCGCCGCCATGGTCCGCCTGGTCGAGGCCATCGCCCACCAGGAAGGCATCGGCACGGTCCTCGGCAACGGCTCGCGGCGGGCGGCCGACATCCTCGGCCGCGGCCACGACTACCTGATCACGGTCAAGGGCGCCGAGGCGCCGGCCCACATGCCCCACTTCAAGCGCTCGTTCGCCCTGATCTACTCGGTGAACGCGTTCGGCCCCGACCACCAGTCATCCGAGCACGACCCGATGGTCGAGGAGGGCTGGTCGGACCTGTATGCCGAGTACCTGGGCCAGCTCGGCTTCGACCACCCGCTCCCGCCGCTTTCGCTCGGGCCGGAGAAGGTCCGCTTCGCCCTCAAGACTCAGCAGTTCTACGCGTTCCTCGATACCGCTACCCTCTGCCAGTTCGTCTGGGGGCCGGGCTGGCAGCTCTACGGCCCCAAGGAGACGGTTGAGTTCGTCCGCCTCGTCACCGGCTGGACCGACTTCACGCTCGATGAGCTCATGGAAGTCGGCGAGCGCCGGCTGAACATGCTCCGTGCCTTCAACGCCCGCCTGGGCATGGACCGCTCGGCCGACCGGCTGCCGAAGAAGTTCTTCAAGCCTCTCGGCGGCACAGGGCCCACGGCAGGGATCGCCATGGTCGAGGCCGACGTGGAGGCGGCAAAGGACGAGTACTACCGGCTGGCTGGCTGGGACGTGGCGACGGGCAACCCGACCCCCGGGACGCTCGACCGACTGGGGCTCGGCTGGGTGATGCAGGGGTAGTCGGGCAAGCCTCACTGACCACGGGAGCACAGCCGCGGTGGACCCGCAGCTGCTGGCCGCCGACACGGGCCTTGGGTCATTGGCCGGCGGGGACCTGCTGGAGATCACCGCCCTCTCGCTGTTCATCTCCGGCCTGGCCACGGCCTTCAGCCTCCTGCTCGGCCTGCCGTTCGGGACCTGGCTGGCGCTGTCGCGCTTCCGCAGCCGGGGCCTGACCTTGGCCTTCGTCAACACGGGCATGGCGCTCCCGCCGGTCGTCGTCGGCCTGTTCGTGGCCATGATGCTCTGGCGCAGCGGGCCGCTCGGCGACCTGGGCCTGATGTACACGCCGACAGCGATGGTCATCGCCGAGGTGATCATCGCCACACCGGTGATGATCGGCCTGACGGTCGCCGCCCTGGGCCAGCTCGACCCCCGCCTCCGGCTGCAGCTGCTGGGCCTGGGTGCGTCGCGCTGGCAGATGGTCGTCTGGCTGTGGCGCGAGTCGCGCCTGCCGCTGCTGGCTGCCCTGATGGCCGCCTTCGGTTCGGTGATCTCGGAGGTCGGCGCGGCCATGATGGTGGGCGGCAACATCCGCCACGAAACCCGGGTGCTGACGACCGCGATCGTGCTGGAGACGAGCAAGGGGGCCTTCGGCGCGGCCATCGCCCTGGGCGTCGTCCTGCTGTTCCTAGCCTTCCTGGTCAACGCGGTCCTGACCTGGGCCCAGCAGCGCGGCCCGCGCGGCTAGGCCGGGCGCGAGCGGACGAGATGGGTATGGTGGGCGGCGGGACGGCCCCGGGCGCGGGTGCTGCGACGGGCGCCGGGCTGCTCGACGTCCGCGACCTGGTCGTCGTCCGCGGGGCGCGGCCAGTTCTGACGATCGAGCGGCTCGAGGTCCGAGAGGGCGAGACACTGTCCGTGGTCGGTCCGAACGGGGCGGGCAAGAGCACCCTGTTGCTGGCCGTGGCCCGGCTGCTCCCCTGGCAGACCGGCGAGGTCCGCTTCCGCGGCACCCCGCTCTCGAGGGCGAACGAGCTTGCGTACCGGCGCCGGATCGGGATGGTGATGTCCGATCCGCTGCTGCTGAGCACGTCCGTCTTCGCCAACGTCGCCGCCGGCCTCCGCTTCCGCGGGACACCAGGGCGGGAGGTGCGCGAGCGCGTGGGCGAATGGCTCGAGCGCCTGCGTGTCGGCCACCTGACCGACCGGCCGGCGCGACAGATCTCGAGCGGTGAGGCCCAGCGGGTGAGCCTGGCCCGGGCCCTGGTGCTCGAGCCCGACCTGCTCCTGCTCGACGAGCCCTTCGCCTCGGTCGACGTGGCCGTCCGCGCGCAGCTGCTCGACGACCTCGAGGCGCTCCTGGCCACGACCGCGGTGACCTGCATCGTCGTGACCCACGACCTCGACGAGGCCGTCAGGCTGGGCGACCGCATGGCCGTCCTGGTCGAGAGCCGGCTGGGCCAGTGCGACGAGCCCGAGCGGGTGCTCGCCTCGCCGATCGACGAGAAGGTAGCCGCCTTCGTGGGCGTGGAGACCCGGGTCCCCGGCCGCATCACGGCGCTGCACGACGGGCTCGTCGTCGTCGAGGCGGCCGGGGCCATGATCGAGGCCGTGCCGCCCGCCGACCCCGCCGGCGTGTACGCGCCGTCCCGTCACGTGCTCTGCTGCCTGCGCCCCGAGGACGTCACGATCCTGGCCGGCCCGACGGCCAGGGCGGGGGGCTCGACGCTCGACTCCTCCTCCCAGCCGAGGTCGAGCGCCCGAAACCGCGTGGGGGGCCCGATCACCCGGCTCGTGCCCGAGGGTCCGCTCGTCCGGGTGAGCGTCGGCGGGCCGTTCCCGATCTCCGCCCTGATCACCCGTCTCTCGGCCGAGGAGATGGGCCTGGCCGAGGGGCTGTCGGTGGTGGCCACGTTCAAGGCCAGCGCGGTCCACCTGATCCCGAGGACGGGCTGACGGGACCCGCGCCGGCAGCCGCGTGCAGTCGCTCGACAGCGGCCCAGGACCGGCCGTGACACATTCCGCGGCGTCATCCGTTTCATCGGCATGAACCAGGCCAGTGCGCCCCCCTCGCCCGACGGTCCGCCCGCCCTCGAGCGGGTCCGGATCGATCGGCGGGTCGACGAGGCGGCGCTCGCCGGGATCTACGCCGAGCGGCGGGGCGAGCTGCTCGCCTTCCTGGTCGGGATGACGAGAGATCCCGAGGTGGCCGAAGACCTGCTCCAGGACACGTTCCTCCGCCTCGTCCGCGAGGCCAGGGAGGGGCGGATGCCCGAGGATCCCAGGCCGTGGCTGTACCGGGTCGCGGCCAACGCAGCGATCGACCGG
>JAGDMV010000204.1 GCA_017860675.1 Chloroflexota bacterium | reverse complement strand
TGGCTGAAGGGCGTGTTCTTCCCCGAGCCGGGGCGGAACGTCGCCCACCACCAGAAGATCCGGAAGGGCGACGTCGAGGCCGGCATGGCGGCGGCCGGCCGGGTCTTCGAGTTCAGCTTCTGGAACCCGCCGGTCCAGCACGCCCCGCTCGAGACGCACGCGGCGATCGCCACCGCTCGGGCCGACGGCGGGGTCGAGATCGTCACCTCGGCCCAGTCGCCGTTCGCGGTCCGGCACCTGTTCTGCCGCGCCTTCGGCCTGCCGCTCGGCAAGGTCCGGGTGCGGGTCCCGTACGTGGGCGGCGGGTTCGGCGGCAAGGCCGGCATCCATCTCGAGCCGCTCGTCTACTGCCTGTCCAAGGCGGCCGGCGGCCGGCCGGTGAAGCTGGTGGCGACGCGCGAGGAGGAGTTCAACACCCTGCCATCGCGCCAGGGGCTCCACAGCACGGTCCGCACCGGGGTGACGAACGACGGGCGGATCACCGCGATGGAGATCACCTACCTCTGGGACGCGGGCGCGTACGCCGACTACGGGGTGAACATCGGGCGCGCTGCCGCCTACTCGGGCACCGGGCCGTACGTCGTCCCCAGCTGCAGGCTCGACTCGTTCGTCGTCTACACCAACAAGGTCTTCGGCACCGCCTACCGCGGCTTCGGCCACCTCGAGGTCCTGTGGGGCATCGAGCGCAACATGGACCTCGTCGCCCGCGGGCTCGGGCTCGACCCGGTCGAGTTCCGCCTCCGGAACCTGCTCCGGCCCGGCGAGACGACGATCACCGGCGAGCCCTTCACCGCCGGCCACGGCCGGCCCGACGAGTGCCTGCGGCTGGTGGCCGAGGCCATCGGCTGGGACCCGGCCGCACGCGCCGCCGCTCCCGTCCGGCCGGGCAGCGGGACGGTCCGCGGCACGGGCATCGCCATGCTCCACAAGGCGCCGGCCATGCCGACCTCGACCGCCTGCTCGGCGGTGATCACCTTCAACGGCGACGGGTCGGCCAACGTCCTCGTCTCGGGGGTCGACTACGGCCAGGGGACCTACACGGCCCTGGCCCAGATCGCCGCCGACGAGCTGCGCCTGCCGCTGGACAGGATCCGAGTCCCCTGGGAATCCGACACCGACTACACCCCCTACGACTGGCAGACGGTGGCGAGCCGCTTCGCGGTGATGGGCGGCAACGCGGTCATCGAGGCGGCCAGGGAGTGCCTGGCGAAGATCCGGGCGGTCGCCGGGACGGCGCTGGGCGTGCCGCCCGACCAGGTCGAGTGCGCCGACGGCAAGGCCTGGGCCCGGGGCCGTCCCGACCGGGTCCTGGACTACAGCCAGCTCGTCCTCGGCTACACCTACCCCGACGGGACGAGCATCGGCGGCCCGGTCCTCGGCAGCGGGCGCTACATCGCCACCGGGCTCACCAACCTCGACCCCGAGACGGGGCAGGGCCTGCCGGCCCTCAACTGGACCTACGGCGCCCACGCCGTCGAGCTGGAGGTCGACACCGACAGCGGTCATGTCCGCGTGCTCCGGGTCGCCTCGGCCTTCGATGTCGGCAAGGTCCTCAACCGCGGGCAGTGCCGCGCGCAGGTGGTCGGCGGCGTCGTCCAGGGGCTCGGCTCCGCCCTCAGCGAGAAGCTGGTCTTCGGGGAGGGACGCCTCCTCAACGGCTCGTTCGCCGACTACAAGGTCCCGACGGCGCGGGACATGCCGGCCGAGATGCAGCAGTTCTTCGTCGAGACGCCGCACCCCCAGGGGCCGTACGGTGCTCGGGGGGTCGCCGAGCACCCGATGATCTCGGTCCCGGGAGCCGTCGGCAACGCCGTGGCCAACGCCACCGGCGTGGACTTCTTCGAGCTGCCGCTCGACCCGGAGCGGGTCTACCTGGGCCTCAAGCGGGCGGCGGCCGGCGGATGAGAAGCGTGGGAGCGGCCGTCGGGGTCGAGCAGCGGGACCCGGCCGGCCTGGGCGGAGCGTCCACCGGGGCGGCCGGCGGTGACCCCGAGCTTCGCGCCGCGCTCGACCGCTGCCTGGGCCCCGACGGGGCGCCCCGGCCCGACGTCGCCCGGGCCACGGCGCGCTCGGTCGAGCGCCTGCTGGCGGCCCGGCCGCTGCTCATCGGCGTCGGCCGGGCGCTCGATGTCGTCCCCGGCATGCGCAGCGACCTCGTGCTCCACGCCGGCCCACCCGTCGGCTGGGAGCGGATGTGCGGCCCCGTCCGCGGCGCGGTCATCGGCGGGCTGCTGTACGAGGGTATGGCCGGCACGCCGGCCGAGGCGGAGACACTGGCGGCTTCGCGCGCCGTCGCCTTCGAGCCCTGCCATCACCACGCGGCGGTCGGCCCGATGGCCGGCGTCGTCACCGCCTCCATGCCGGTCTGGATCGTGGAGAACGCGGCCTTCGGCAACCGCTCGTACGCCACCCTCAACGAAGGCCTCGGCAAGGTCCTCCGCTTCGGGGCCTACGACGAGGAGGTGATCGCCCGCCTGCGCTGGATGGAGCGGGTCCTCGCCCCGGCGCTCACGGCCGCCCTGGCGGACACGGGCCCGCTCGACCTGCGGACGCTTGCGGCCAGGGCTCTGCAGATGGGCGACGAGCTCCACAATCGCAACCGGGCGGCCACCTCGCTCCTGTTCCTCGCCCTGGCGCCGGCCTTGGCGACCACGAGCCGCGACCGGGCCGAGACCGCCGCCGTCCTCCGCTCCATCGATGCCAACGACCACTTCTTCCTGAACGTCTCGATGGCGGCCTGCAAGGCCGCCCTTGACCCGGCCGCAGGGATCGCCGGCTCCAGCATGGTCACCGCGATGGCCCGGAACGGCACCGATTTCGGCGTCCAGGTCGCGGCCCTGCCGGGGCGCTGGTTCACCGCCCCCGCGCCGATGGTCGACGGCCTGTACTTCCCCGGTTACGGCCCGGACGACGCAGCGCCGGACCTGGGCGACTCGGTCATCACCGAGACCGCCGGCCTGGGCGGCATGGCGATGGCGGCGGCCCCGGCCATCGTCCAGTTCGTCGGCGGGCAGGCGGCCGACGCCCTCGCCACCACGCGGCGAATGTACGGGATCACCCTGGCCGAGCATCCTGCGTACCAGGTTCCCGCCCTCGGCTTCCGGGGGACGCCGGCCGGCATCGACCTGCTGCGGGTCGTGGAGACCGGCACCGTGCCGGTCGTCAACACCGGCATCGCCCACCGCCTGCCGGGTGTCGGCCAGGTTGGCGCCGGGATCGTCAGGCCACCCTTCGAGTGCTTCGCCGCGGCCATGGTCGCGTTCGCGGACGCCCTCGGCCCGTCGGACGCGCCATCGCCCGCGACGGTGGCGCCCAAGGAGGAGCCATGAAGCTCATCGAGCTCTCGATCCCGCTCGGCATCGGCACACCGCCCTGGCCGACCTACGAGCCGCTGACGATGAAGTACTTCAAGCGGCTCGCCCCCCGCCCTGGCCGACCTACGAGCCGCTGACGATGAAGTACTTCAAGCGGCTCGCCCCCAACGGCGCCAACGGCCAGATCCTGACGCACTCGAATCACCTCGGCACCCATCTCGACGGCGAGATCCACTTCTTCACGCCGGGCAAGGACATGGCCGCGCTCACCCTCGACTGGCTCGTCGGCGAGGGTGTCGTCGTCGACCTGTCGGATGCCTGCGGTGACTACGACGTCTACACCTCGAGGATGGTCGAGGAGCGGGTCGAGGTGCGCCAGGGCGACATCCTCATCATCCACACCGGCTACCACCACCACGGCTGGGACCAGCCGGCGGCCGACGAGATCGCCTACATGGTCAAGCACCCCGGCCCAGACCGCGAGTTCGCCGATTGGTGCAAGCGCAAGCGGATCCGCTGGATCGGGGTGGACTGCGGCAGCGCCGACCACCCCATGAACACGATCGTCCGCGACTGGATGCCGCGCCAGGCGCGCGAGGCCGACGCCCACTTCCGGGCGAAGTACGGGATGCCCCTGGCCGAATTCTTCGACGACTCGAAGTACCAGCTCATGCACCTCGAGATGTTCCCCCACGGGATCATCCACGCCGAGTGCCTGGGCGGCGACATCGAGCTGCTCCTCAACCAGCGCTGCACGATCGGCTGCTTCCCGTGGCGGCTGGTGGACGGCGAGAGCTGCATCTCCCGGATCGTGGCCTTCGTCGACGACGAGCGCTACGAGCGGCTGATGGAGGTCAAGTCCCACTGCCGGTTGACGAAGTGGGGCGACATTGCCGGCACGCTGCCGGACGCGGCGGCGGCCCTGCTTCCGCCGCGCGGCTGAACTGCGCCGGAGTCGCCGCCTCGGCGTCGCGGAGCGGAGCCTCGCAGCTGGCCGCCGGCCGCGAGAGCTCGTATCGTGGCGGTGGCCGCAGGGCCTTCACGGGGCCGTGACGAGGGCTGAACGATGGGCGTGGGGACGCAGCTGCAGCGGGCACGACCCCCGGCTCGCGCGTCCCGGAGGCGCCCGGCCGGGGCCGAGGAGCTGGAGACGCTCCCCGGGGCGGCAGCCGAGCTGGCCCGGGCGGCGCTGGCGGTGGCAGCTCCCGCCGCGGCCCTCCGCCCCGAGCACGTCATGAGCCTGCAGCAGACGGCCGGCAACGCCGCGGTGACCCGCCTCGTGGTCGCCCGTCGCACGGCGGATGTCACCGCGCAGCGCGCCGGCGGCGGAGCACGCCGGGTCCGGATCCCGGAAGGGGCCCTGCCGTCGAGCCGGCTCGGCAGGCTTGGTACGCCGGCCGAGACCGCCTTCCGGCGCCGGGTGTACCAGCGGCAGCTGGAGCGGTCCGCCCGGGATCCGACGAAGGAGTTCTTGGACGCACTGCCCGAGGACGAGCTGGAGGAGGTCGAGGACGGGCAGCAGATGGCCAAGGGGACCGTCGCCGAGGAGGCCCGGAAGCTGCTGGCGGCGGCCCGCGCAGACCTGGCGACCGCGCGCGCTTCGGCGCGGCGAGGGGCGGCGGTGCGGACGGTCACGAGCATCGGCATCGATTCGGCCTACCGGGGCCTCCGCACCGAGCTCGGCGCCTGGCAGCGAGCGTACCGGACCGCCTTCAACGCCACGAAGGGAGAGCGCCAGGCGCTGGAGGGCGGCGAGCTCGGCGATGCGGCCGTCGGGCTCATGGCCCGCCGGATGTATGACTACAAGGCGATTCCCGGCTACAGCCGGCACACCAAGGGGCTGGCCATCGACTTCATGACGAGGCAGGGCGGTGTCCGGTACGGGCCGAACGGCAGCCAGAAGGACGCCTGGACGGGCACCTGGCTCTACCGCTGGCTCGTCGCGCATGCGGCCGAGTACGGCTTCGAGCCGTACTCGGCGGAGCCCTGGCACTGGCAGCACGCGCCGGTCGCGAAGACACCGGGCGAAGGTGCGGAGGCTGCGGCCGACTGAGCCGGAGCCCGCCACCGCGGGAGCCGCGCGGGAGCCACGCGCCGAACGGCACTGGACGGTGGCCGCACGCCCGCGCATCGTGGACGTGCCACTGGCCGGGGGGACTCCTTGCAGTCGCTGCCGACGCCGTGCAACAGATGGTCGGTGATGAAGCCTCTCTCCGGTATGACCGGTCTCACGGCCACCGCGATCGCCTCCGAGGTGCAGCGGGCGGCTGCCGGCGACGAGGCGGCCTTCGCCCGGATCGTGGCCACCCATCACGCCGACATGGCCCGCGTCGCCTACGGCATCTGCGGCGACGCCGGCCTGGCCGAGGACGCGGTCCAGGCAGCCTGGACGATCGCCTGGCGCAAGCTGCGGACCCTGCGCGACCCGGAGCGGCTGCGGCCCTGGCTGGTCGCGGTCGCGGCCAACGAGGCGCGCCACGTCGTCCGCCGGCGGCACTCCTCGCGGATCAGGGAGATCGACCTCGGGGACCCGGCTGCAGATGCGCCCGATCCGGTCGACGAGATCGCCCGGGTTGACCTCGTGAAGGCCCTGGGCCACCTCACCCCGGACGACCGGGCGCTTCTCGCCCTGCGCTACGGGGCCGGCTACGACTCGGCCGAGATCGGGCCGATGCTGGGGATCTCCGCCTCGGGCGCCCGCGCCCGCCTGGCCCGTCTCCTCCAGCGCCTCCGGAAGGAGCCCGGCGGGCCGCGGTGGACGCACCACGGCGCCAGGCCTGGGTGGCGGGCTTCCGACCATTTGGGCTGAGCCCCGCCCTTGCCTGGCTCCTCCTGCTGTCTGCGCTCCTCCTGGCGCTGACGATCGGGAGCCTGGTGACCGGCGGCTGGCGACCCGACCTCGCGATCCTGCTCGGGCCGTCGCCGAGCCCGGCGGCCACGGCCGTGCCAGGGGAGGACGAGGGAACGGGCATCCTGGCTGTGACGGTGGCGCGGCCCCTCCTGCTCCAGGCGACCTGCCCTGCGGGCAGCGACCCTGACGCCCCCGGACCGGCTGCCCAGGCGCGACCGCCGGCCCCGACGAACATCAGCACCGACCGGGCGATGGCCTTCGACCGGCGCTCCGGCCGGATCGTGCTGCTCGAGACGCAAGACCGGGTGATGGGGGCGACGGCGCCGGCGCATACCTGGACGTTCGACGTCTGCACGAACACCTGGGAGCGGAAGAACCCGAGGAGTGAGCCCCCGGCCGGCCGCGCCTGGCTGGCCTACGACGCCGACTCCGACCGGACGGTTGCCCTCATCGAGACAGGCACGGCGACGGAGCGGCGCTTCGAGACCTGGAGCTATGACCTCGTCGCCGATCGCTGGTCGCGAGGCAGCGACACGCCGCTGATGCCGGTCCCGGAGGATCCCCGCTCGCCGGACTGGTACCTCGCATACGGGCTCCTCTACCACGACCCCTCGGGCCTCGTGGTCTTCCACGATGGCGGCCACATGTGGGCCTACGACCTCGAGTCCGACACCTGGACGGCCGTGCGGCGGCAGCCCGATCCGACCCTGCCGGCCGAAGCCGGGCTGCCGGCCGGCGTGTACCTGGTCGGCTACGACGCCGACCGTGACCGGTTCGTGGCATACGCCAGCCGCCGGCTCGAGGATGGCTCCGGCATGCCGGAGACCTGGACGTTCGACCCGGGGAGCGGAACCTGGCGGTTCGAGGCGGGCGTGGACACGCCATCGATCGCCTGCGGCTGGGGATTCGCCCCGGAGTGCGGCGCCGTGTTCGACGCCCGGATCGGCCTGACGGTCTTCCTCGCCAAGGGCGGGTTCGCCGCGGACGGCTACGAGGTCGGGCTGGGCGCCTGGCGGATCCTCCATCGCGGCGGTGGGCTCGCCAACTCGGACGACGCGTGCGACAACGACACCCCGGTCTACGACAGCGTCAACGGTCGGATCGTCTGTCGCGCCGGACGGAGCGGCGTGGCAGTGCTGGACACGGGTGACGGATCTGCCATCCGTCCGTGGTGGCTCCTCGAGCCGCTGCCCGCGGCCAGCCCGGCACCGTAGGTACGGAGGGCACGCACATGCACCCGGACCGTCGTTCGCTGACCGCCTTGGCGATCTTCGGGGTCATCGCGGCAGGGTGCGGCAGCACCGCCGCTTCGGCCATGCCGCGACCCAACTCGCCGACGGTCGTGTCCTCGTCGCCGGCGGAATCCGCCTCAAGGCGACGGTAGAGCTCGCCCTCGCCGACCCGAACGGGCCCGACGTGGCCCAGGTCAACCAGGGCCGGCCGGACATGGGCGCGGCCGTCGGGGCCGGCCTGCTCCTGCCGCTCACCGACTACGCCGCGAAGTACGGCTGGACCGAG
>JAGDMV010000066.1 GCA_017860675.1 Chloroflexota bacterium | reverse complement strand
GACGCAACGAGATCCCTACCGGTAATCCACGCCTGACGTGCACGGGTGGAGACCCGTGCGGCAACGGGAGATGCAGGGGACACCCGTCCGGATGCCGTCGATGAGCCCGCCCACCGGCGGGCCCCCGGCGAAGCCCCGGGAGATGTCCCGCATGGCACCTGAGGGAGGATCGATTCGTGACCATTTGGACGTTCGTGCCCGGTGAGGGCGCCCTGGCCCTGACGATGATGTTCGTCGCCTTCGGGCTGGCGGCCTGGGCCAACGGCCTCTTCTTCATCGGCTACGGTGCCGAGCCTGCCGAGGGCGGCGCGCACCCGGTCAAGACGGTCGGCGTGATCAGCTTCATCGCCGGCCTGGCCGGCTTTGCCACCGTCGTCTGGGTGGGCTTCGTCGTCGGCGGCCCGGGCATCGCCGTCATGGCGCTTGCGACGGCGTACGCGCTCTTCTTCACGGCCCTCGGCCTCACGGCGTGGCTCAACCTCGACCTCAAGCCGATTGCCAACATCTGCATCGTGATCGCGGTCTGGTCGCTGCCGTTCATCGGCTTCGCCGGGTTCGACAAGGACCTCTGGATGCAGTCGGTGATGATCGTCTGGGCGATCGCCTTCGCGCTGATCTGGGCGGTCGTCTACGGCAAGCTGAAGGGCAACTGGCTCGGCTGGTGGCTGATCCTGACCGCGATCTGGACGTTCTTCCTGCCGGCCCTCCGCATCGCGACCGGGTCGACCTGGCTGATCATGTCGTAGTTCCCTCGGCTCTCTGTGTCCGGCTGATACGGGCACGGGACGCTGACGGCACAGGGGCCCGGCCTGCAACGGCCGGGCCCCTGTATGCTGCCCGGGTGCTCCCGATGGCGCACCGTGCCGCGAGCGGGCAAGCCGCGAGCGGGCATGGTGGCCACGGGCGCGGGAAGGCGAACGCCAGCAGTGACGACACACGACCGCGACCAGGCCGTGGGTGGCGCCCCCGCGGCCTCGCCGGACTCGACCGCCCCGGGCCAGCCCGGCGGGCGCTCGCTCGTCTGCCGGATCGCCGCCAGCGTCGAGGAGCTCAACGCCCACTACTCGGTCCGCGAGACGTCGTTCGTCCGCCACCAGGGGCTGTTCGCCGGCAGCGACGTCGACGACTTCGACCGCGATCCACGGACGATGCACCTCGTGGCAGTGTGCGAGCCGACCGGCGAGGTTGCCGGGGCGGTCCGCTGCTACGTGCGCGATGACGGCGTCTGGTTCGGCGGCCGGCTGGTGGTGTCCCAGGCGTTCCGGGCCTCGAAGCTGAAGGTGGCTCCGGCACTGGTGCGGGCTGCCGAGGAGCACGTGCGGGCGACGGGGGCGACGACGTTCCTGGCCTACATCCAGTGTCGCTACGTGAAGCTCTTCGAGCACATTGGCTGGGTGCGGATCGGCGGCGAGGTGGAGTACGCCGGCACGCCGCACCAGCTCATGCGGCCGGGCTGGAGCGACGAGCCCGACGGCGTCGCCGAGACCGCGTCCCTGGGCGGCTCCCCCCCTGCCGATCTCCGGGCTGCTGGCGGCTGACCCGCCCGGGCGCAGACCGCTCCCGGCCTCCGAACGGCGAGGCTACCGGCGAGCGATGCCGGTGAACGGCTCGCGATCGAAGTCCCAGAGGAGCGCCCGCTCGCCCGCGAGGCGCAGCTGCACCCGCCGGTCCGCCGTCACCCGGCCGATCCGGGCGCAGACACGGCCACGGGCCGCAGCACGCCACGACACCTCGCCCACCTGGTCCTCGTCGACGGCCAGCAGGAACGCGTAGCTCGGGAACGACAGCAGCCAGGTCAGCTCCTTCCCGCGCACCTCCGGCGCGAACGGCAGCGCATCGAGGTCGATCTCGGCCCCCATCCCCGACCCTTCGAGGAACTGCAGCGCGGAGCCCACCACGCCGGGCATCGACACGTCCCGGGCGGCGTCGCACAGGCCGGCCTCAGCCAGCTGCGGCAGCAGGTCCAGGTCGCCGCGCAGCTCGGCATCGCTCCGGTCGAAGGAGCACTCCCAGAAGGGGAAGGGGTCGCGGAACCGCCCGTGGCCTGTCGTCAGGAGGAGGAGGGCATCGCCGGCGGCGGCAGCGCGGCCGGACAGCAGGCGCGTCGCCCGGCCGACGATGAAGGCCGCCAGCGAAGTGGACGCCGCTCCGACGGTCAGGTGGCCGCCCGCGACCGGGATCCCGTAGCGCGCTGCACCGGCGGCGATCCCGGCCAGGATCGCCGACGCGTCCGCCGCCTCCGGGACGAGGACCGTGTCGAGCAGGGCGAGGGGGCGCCCGCCCATGGCGTAGATGTCGTTGACGTTCGCCAGCACCGCGTTCACGCCCGCCAGCTCCGGCGCGGCCTCGACCATCGGCGGCCACATCACCTCGCCGGCGATGAGCAGGTGGCCGTGGCCATCGGCGATCGCCGCGGCGTCGTCGCCGATGTCGTCGGGCAGCGGGAGCGCCTCCACCGCCCGGGCCTCGCCGAAGCTGCGGAGCACGGCACCCACGGAGGCGCCGGCCGTCTCGGCGAACCCCTGGCCGAGCAGGGCCAGGTCCCGCTTGCGCTGCCACGCCGGTGCCGCGCGCAGCCGGGCGACGAGCTCGTCCAGCGGCGGGAGGGCGTGGCCCGAGGACAGGGTGGGCACGGCCCGATGCTACCATCGCGCCGGTCTGGCAGGGGCCGATGCTCTAGCATACGGAGCATGCGAGGCATGCCGATCGAGGTGAGCAGCTGCGACCGGCGGGCGGCGGATCTGCTCGATGGGGCAGCTTCCTGGGACCTCGTGGCGCGGTTCGAGCGGTCCCTGATCCTGGCTCGCGACCCCGGCGGCGCCGTGATCTCGGTGGTCCGGCACGACGTCCCCGACGGACCCTACACCGTGCGTCTCGACCGCTCGGGGCCGGCCGACATGCGGGTCTTCGACGCCCCGCCCGCGCTCCGGCGAGGGGCGGCCCGGCGCTGGGCCGCCGAGCCCGTCCGGCCGGTCGACGCCGTCGACCGGGCCGAGCTGCACCGTCGCCTCGCCGTCCTCGACCTAATCGCCGAGCGGACCGGCTGCCCAGCCGACGGCAGTCACGCCGTCATCCCACGGGCCGACCTCGCCGGCCTCGAGGCCGCGCTGTCGAGCGGCGACCCCGTGGCGGCGCGTGACGCGGCCAGCCGCATCGCCGGTCTGGGGCCCGGCCTGACGCCCTCCGGCGACGACGTGCTCGCCGGCGCCCTGGCCACCCACGCCTGGGCCGAGGCCGCGGGGTTCCTCGCCGGCGGCGAGCCCATGCGCCTGGAGGCCGCCACGGCGGCGGCGGCGAGGACGACCAGGCTGGGCGGCCAGCTCGTCGAGGCGGCGGCGGCAGGCGAGGTGGCAGCACCCCTGGCGCGGGTCCTGGGCAGCCTCTTCGGGCGTGCCAGTACCTTCCCGCCAGACCTGGCGCCCCTGCTCGCTGTCGGAGCGACGTCCGGCGCCGACCTCATGGCCGGCGTCCGGCTCGCAGGTCGGGCGCTCCGGTCGGGCACGCCCGCGGTGGGTCTCGCATGACCGGCGGCGGCGAGGATCGCGTCGTGGATGCGACCGAACCGGTCTGGGGGTCGAGTTCCAACTTCGTGCCGTTGCCGTACCGGCGGGTCAGCTACCAGGAGGCCGACTTCCCGCTGACCGTCGCCGGGCTGCAGACGATCGTCGGCCGCGAGGCCTACCGGCACACCGACTTCGTCGTGTTCCACGCCGGCCGGGACGTGGCCGTGGCGGCGATCGAGAAGGAGAGTCGCGAACCCCTCTTCAGCCCGATCACCCGGGCGGAGTGGCTCTCGCCGCCGGAGCGGACGCGGTTCGCCGTCGACGCGGCGGTCGACCCCGGCCTGCCGTCGTCGCTGGCGGCCAAGGCGGCAGCCCTCGGCCTGGCGGACGACGAGACGCTGGTCGTCCTCGGCCGCTACGAGCACGTCAACTTCATCGCCCATCCGCGGCCAACGGTCGTCACCGTGGTGGAGGTCGCCCCGCCCGACCCGCCCAAGCTCTGGGACCTGGTGGCGCGCGTGCTGTCGGTCGCGCCGCTGCCGGCCATCGCGCCGAGGCTGGAGCGCATCGACCTGCGCGAGATCGCGGCAGGCGTCGAGCCGGGGCCGGACGGCTATCTCCTGCCGTGTCGCGCGTCGGGCTTCGAGTCGCTCGGGGCGCCCGTGCAGTTCCTCGACGAGCGACCACCGCGCGCCGACTGGGTCCTGGTCGGCTGCGAGCGGAGCCGCCAGATCCACGAGCATCTCTACGGCGACAGGCCGCCGACGGTGGAGATCTGCCCGCGCGTCCTGGCCGGGGCCCGGGGCGAGCCGACGCTGGTGAAGTGCTGCCTGCTCGAGCGTGGCATCGAGCGCGACGGCCAGGTCGCCGTCGTCCCCTGGGGCGCCGAGCTCGACGAGGTCGAGGCCGCGCTCCGCGAGCTGGTGGGGCCGGCATGAGCGGGCACGAGGACGCCTGGGCGGGGACGATCGGCACCTTCGGCGAGCCGCGGACGGAGAAGCCCCGGCGGACGGGGATCACCGCCGTCATCGACAAGGGGCTCGGCCTCCACGCGACGGATGACCTCATCGAGGCGGCCGGGTCGGTGGTCGACCAGGTCAAGCTCGGGTTCGGCACGAGCGCGGCGGTGGACGCCGGCTTCCTGCGCCGCAAGGTTGCCCGACTGGTCGAGTCCGGCATCGTCGTATACCCGGGCGGGACGATGCTCGAGGCGGCCTGGGTCGGCGGCCGCATGGCCGCCTTCATCGAGCGCGCCCATGCCCTCGGCTTCAGCGGGCTGGAGGTCAGCGATGGCACGGTCGAGCTGCCCGACACGGCTCGGCGGGAGGCGATCGAGCGAGGCCTGGACCTGGGCCTCGTGGTCGTCACCGAGGTCGGCAAGAAGGACCCGGCGCGGCAGCTGAGCTCGGCCGAGATGGTCGACAGGCTGCACGCCGACCTCGCGCTCGGCGCCTCGCTGGTGACGATCGAGGCGCGCGAGTCGGGCCGCGGGACCGGCATCTTCGACATGTCCGGCAACATCGTCGCCGACCTGCTCGACGGCCTGGCGGGCTCGATTCGCGACCTCGAGCGGGTGCTGTGGGAGGCTCCGCAACAGGCTCAGCAGGCGTTCCTCATCCGCCGCTTCGGGCCCAACGTCAACCTCGCCAACATCGCGACGTCCGAGGTCCTGGCCCTCGAGGCCCTGCGGCGTGGGCTCCGTTTCGAGACACTCCGGGCCGCGCTCCAGCGGGACGGGGCCGGTAGACCGACCGGCGCCCCGTCCTGATCGAGTCATGAGCGGCCGGCTGCGCGAGGGACCGACCCCCCTGGTGGCGAGGTCCGCATATCGGCTCGAGCTCGGGTCAGCCCGCGCGATCATGCCCGAGCTGGCGCTGGCCGACCTGGCCCACATCCTGGCGCTGCTGGACCAGGGACTCATCGCGTCCGAGCCCGCTCTCGAGCTGCTCGCCGCGCTGCTCGAGCTACGGGACAGCGGCGGCGGGCGGGAGCTGCGCGGGACGGCCGCGCCCCTGACGGACGACGCCAGCGCGGCCGTGTTGGAGGGCGACGGCATCCGCCTCGATCCTGCCCTGGGCGACCTGGTGATGAACCGCGAGGCCTGGCTGCGCGGCCGGATCGGTCGCACCGCCGGCTACCTGCTCGTCGGCCGGCCACGCCGCGAGGCCGTCACGGTCGGCTTCCACCTCGCCGTGCGGGCCCGGGTGCTGGCCCTCGTGGCGGCCCTGGAGGAGCTGCAGCGGACCCTGGTCGACCTCGCCGCCGACCACCTGCGCACGCTCGCCGTCGACTACACGTACTGGCAGCCCGCCCAGCCGACGACGCTCGCCCACGCCCTGCTGGGCTACGCCTACCCGCTCGGCCGCGACGTGGAGCGTCTCCAGGCCGCCTTCGGCCGGGCCAACGCCAGCCCGGCGGGAGCCGGCTGCACCAACGGGACGGCGATCCCCCTGGATCGCTCCGCGATCGCCCGACAGCTCGGCTTCGACAGCGTCGTCGTCCACACCCGTGACGCCAACTGGCAGGCCGACCTCGCCTTCGAGCTCGCGGCCATCGCCGCCAGCGTGAGCCTGTCGCTCGACCGGCTGGCCGAGGACCTGATCACGTGGGGCACCCGCGAGTTCGGCTTCGTCGAGCTGGCAGACCGCGCCGCCCGGGTGAGCATGGCGATGCCGCAGAAGAAGAACCCCTACGCCCTGGTGTTCGTGCGCGGCGTGGCGGCCCGCCTGCTCGGGCGACTGGCCGGGGCGGGCGCCATCGCGAAGACGGCGAGCGGTCAGCCGGACCCGCGCATCTTCGCCCAGGACGAGGTCCCGGAGTCGCTCGAGCTGGCCGAGCAGAGCGCCTCGCTGATGGCCGAGGTGCTGGCGGGGGTCCGCTTTGACCGCGAACGGCTGGGAGCGGCGGCGCGCCGTGACTACCTGGCCGGCAACGACCTGGCCGAGCTGATCATGAGCCGCCGGGGCCTGCCCTTCGGGGACGCCCACCGGGTCGTCGGCGCTGCCGTTCGTCGCGCGCTGGAGGCGGGGGAGGACGAGGGCGGCATCGACGCACGGAGCCTGGACGCGGCGGCGATCGAGGTCACCGGCAGCCCGCTGGACCTGGCCGAGGATGACGTCCGCGAGGCGCTCGACGCCGAGGCCGCCATCGCGCGGCGAACCGGGATCGGCGGCGCCGCACCGGCGGCCACGCGACGCATGATCCGGGAGCGGCGGGCGTCGCTGCGCCGCCAGCGAGGCTGGCTCGAGGAGCGGACCCGGTCGATCGACCAGGCCGAAGCCTCGCTGATCCGCCGGGCCCGGCTGGCGGCGGAGGGCTGACGGTGTCCGTCCATCCGGTCGACTCCCGCATCTTCGGCGCCGCCTGGGGACGCGACGAGCTGCGCCCCTTCTTCGAGGACGAGGGGCGGACACGGGGCTGGTGCGAGGTGCTGGCCGTGCTGGCCGAGGAGGAGGGCGCGCTCGCCATCATCCCGGCCGACGCGGCGGCGGAGATCGCCCGGGTCATGCGGGACGACCTGCCGGATCTCGACGAGGTCCGCCGCGGGGCCGTCGAGACCGGCCACTCGCTGCTCGGGCTGATCCGTGCGCAGGCCCGGCGCTGCGCGGGCGGGGCGGGGGAGTGGATCTGCTACGGCTGCACCGTCCAGGACGTGACCGACACCTGGTACGCCCACAGCCTCCTCGCGGTCGCCGACCTGGCGGAGCGCGACCTGGACCTGCTCGAGGCCGACCTCGTCAGGCTCGCGCGGGCGCACCGTTCCACTCCGATGCTGGGGCGCACGCACGGCCAGGCAGGGCTGCCGATCACCTTCGGCTACAAGGTCGCGGTCTGGATCGACGAGCTCCGCCGGCACCGCCAGCGGCTGGTGGAGCTTCGGCCGCGGCTCGGGGTCGGGCAGCTCGCCGGCGGGGTCGGCACCCTGTCGGGCTACGGGCCGCACGGGCTGGACCTCCAGGAACGGGTCCTGGCAAGGTTCGGGCTGGCGGCGCCGGCGATCAGCTGGACGTCGGCCCGCGACCGGTTCGCCGAGCCCGTCATCTGGCTCGCCCTCGTCACCGCCACGCTCGACAAGATCGGCCAGGAGGTCTACAACCTCCAGCGCTCCGAGATCGGCGAGCTGGCTGAGCCGGCCGGTCCGGGTGGGGTGGGCAGCATCACCATGCCGCAGAAGCGGAACCCGGAACGCAGCGAGCACCTGGGCACGCTCGCCAGGCTGGTGCGGCGTGACGCCGATCTGCTGCTCGAGGGGATGGTCGGCGATCACGAGCGCGACGGGCGAAGCTGGAAGACCGAGTGGGCGGCGATCCCCGAAGCCTGCACCGCAGCCGGCGCGGCACTGCTCATCGCCCGCGAGCTGGTGGCCGGTCTCGAGGTGCGCCCGGAGGCGATGCGCCGGAACCTCGACGCGTGGCACGAGCAGGTGGCCGGCGAGGCCGTGATGATCGCGCTGGCCACGCTGACGGGCAAGCAGACGGCGCACGAGCGGGTTCATGCCGCGCTGGCCAGGGCGCGTGCCAGCGGGCGGCCGCTGCGCGATGAGCTGGGCGACGACCCAGGGATCGGCGGCGTGCTCGCGGCCGGCGAGATACGCCGGCTCCTCGCGCACCCCTCGACCGGCCTCGCGGAGGCGCTCGTCGATCGCGTCCTGGGCGGCTGATGCGCCGGGCGCTGCCGGTCGAGCTGCCCCGCTTCCGGCTCGGCCAGCTGCCCACGCCGCTCCACGACGCGCCGCGACTGGCCCGGGCAATCGGCGTCGCCCGGATCCTCGTCAAGCGTGACGACCTGACGGGGTTCGCCGGCGGCGGCAACAAGGTGCGCAAGATGGAGTTCCTCCTCGGCGACGCGCTGGCCGGGGGAGCGGACACGATCATCGCCGTCGGCGGACCCCAGTCGAACGCTGTCCGCACGGCGTTGGTGGCGGCCCGCGCGGCGGGACTCGATCCGATCGCCGTGATGTACGGCGATCCGCCGGCCGAGCGCGACGGCAACCTGGTCCTCGACGACCTGGCGGGAGCCCGGCTCGTCTTCACCGGGCAGGCCGACCGGGCGTCGATGGAGCCGGCGGCGGAGGCGCTGGCGGCGGATCTGCGCGCCGCCGGGAAGCGGCCCTACGTGATCCCGCGCGGGGGAGCGACCGCCGTCGGCGACGCCGGCTATGTCGACGCCAGCGCGGAGCTGGCTGAGCAGCTCGACTCGCTCGGGGCGGCGCCGGCGCACCTGGTGGTGGCCACCGGCTCGTGCGGGACCCAGGCCGGGCTCATCGCCGGGGCCGCGTGGCTCGGCGCCCCCTACGACGTCCGCGGCATCCTGGTGAGCAGGCCGCGGGAGGAGGCCGTTCCCCGGCTGCTGGAGCTGGCGCAGGCCACCGCCGACCTCCTCCGGCTCGGCATCACGATCGGCCCGGAGGACGTCCGCGTCGAGGAAGGGTTCCTCGGTCCCGGGTTCGGGATCGCGTCGCCGGAGGGGGCGGCGGCGCAGCGCCTCGCCCTCGCCAGCGAGGGCCTGGTCCTCGACCCGACCTACACCGCGAAGGCGATGGCCGGCGTCATCGGGCTGATCAACGATGGTACGATCAGGCCTGACGCGTCCCTCGTCTTCGTGCACACCGGCGGCGAGCCCGCCGTGTACGCCCGCAGCCACTGACCGCCGCAGGTCCGGGCTCGCACCCGGGACCAGGACGGGCGAAGGAGAGACCCATGGCACGGATCGTCGTCATCGGCGCCGGCGCGGCCGGCACGTCTGCGGCCTCGAACGCGAAGCAGTTCGACAAGTCGCACGAGGTGACGCTGATCGGGGACTTCGCCAGCACCGCCTACAGCCCCTGCGGGATCCC
>JAGDMV010000203.1 GCA_017860675.1 Chloroflexota bacterium | reverse complement strand
TCCGGATCTCCTCGTCGGCCGACAGCGAGCGGGCGCCCAGCGAGAGGCGGACGTCGACCTCGTAGGTTGCCTCGACGGCCAGCGAGGAGCGGTCTGCGCGTCCGGGCACGATGGCCGACGCCGGCTCCAGCGACGGTGAGGGTTCCGGCGTCGGCGAGGGCGAGGGCGTGGGCGTGGGCGTGGGCTCGGGCGGCGACTCGTCCGGGGAAACGTTGGCATCCGGCGATTGCGACGGGCCGGGATCGACTGTCCCGGTCGGTGTCGGCTGCGGCGAGGGTGTGAGCTCGGGCGCGGGAGTCGCCCCCGGGCTCGGCTCGGGCGTGAGGGTGGGATCGGGTGCTGGCGTCGGGGGCTCAGGCGGCGGCGTCGGGTCGGGCGTCGACGGGGGCGTGGGCTCGGGCGGTGACGTGGGCCTGGGGGTCGGTGCGACTGTCGGGTCGGGTGAGGGCGTCGGGTCGGGCGAGGGCGTCGGGTCGGGCGAGGTCGTCGGGTCGGGTGGCGGCGTGGGGTCGGCCGCGGCTGCCGGCCCCGGCCCGGCGAGCGTCCCGACGGGCGCGGGCAGGCCGATCCCGGCCGTGACCAGGAGCACGGCCACCAGGGTGCCCCGGAGGACTGCCGACTGCGCGCGCCGAGTCCCCAGCCCGAGGTGGGTCATGGCCCGAATGTGGTTGCCCGTGCTCGTCCGGTCCATCACCCGTTCGTCGATCGGTCCGGGCCTGATCGTCCGGTCGGGTGCCCACGGCCGGCGACCCGCGGCCAACGCGGGCGCGGGAGACGAAGCCCCGCGCCAGGCGCCTCGCTGCCGTCACGGGCGCTACGATCACCACGTGACCGCCGCCGATCCCCGCGCCGTCGTCGCCCTGGACCTGGGCACCTCCGCGCTCAAGGCAGCCGTCGTCTCCCTCGAAGGCCGGGTTCGCGGGCTGGCACGCGTGCCGTTGCCCCTCCTGCTCGACGGCGAGCCCGGCAGGGCAGAGCAGGATCCGCTGGCCTGGTGGTCAGCCCTCGTCGACGGGGTCCGCGCGGCACGCGGCGCGGCCGAGTCCACGGGGCCGCTGCAGCCGATCGCCATCTGCTGTGTCGGCCATGGGCCCACCCTTGTCCCGACGGCGGCGGACGGCCTGCCGGTCGGCCATGCCGTGACCTGGCTCGACCAGCGCTCGGGACCCGACGTGTCGGAGGTCTCCGCCCTGGTCGGCCGGAGCGGCTGGACGGTGACCCTTCTCGGCTGTGCCCGACGCGTCGCCCGGCTCGGCCCCGCAGCCGATGCGGCAACCGCCTGGTACCTGTCATCCTGGGATCACCTCGCCATGCGGCTGTCCGGACGGGCGGCGGCCGCGCTCCAGGATCCTGCCGACGCCATCAGCCCGGCCGAGGCGACGGTGGTCGGTCTCGATGACCGGGCCGCCCCGGTGCCGGTCCGGGCTGGGAGCAGGATCGGGGAGCTGCTGCCCGGCCCGGCCCGGGAGCTCGGCCTGCCATCGGGCCTGCCAGTGGTAGCAGGGGCCAACGACGCGATCGCCGCCTTCCTCGGCGCCGGCCTGACCGACGTCGGGCAGGCGATCGACACCGGCGGGACGTCGGGCGGGTTCGGCCTGTACGTGACTGGGTCGCCCTCGATCCGGGGGCTGTGGACCGGCAGCGCGCCGCTGCCCGGCCTCCGCTACGTGGGAGGGGCCATGGCTGGCACGGGCAGGGCCCTCGACTGGCTGGCACACGGCGCGCTCGGCGACGCGGTCGCGGTCGAGGCGCTCCTCGACGAGGCGGAGTCGGTTCGCCCGGGGGCCGACGGGCTCGTCTTCCTGCCCTACCTCGCCGGCGAGCGCTGGCCGCTCCACGACCCGTCGGCGCGCGGTGCCTTCGTCGGCCTGACGCTGGCGCACGGCCGTGGCCACCTTGCCCGGGCGGTGATCGAGGCGGCGGCCTACGCCATCCGCCACGTCGCGGCTCCGGCGGTGGCGGCCGGGCTTCCGTTCACCGAGCTGCACTCGACTGGCGGTCCAGCCGCGAGCAGGGCCTGGTGCCAGGTGAAGGCCGACGTGCTCGGCCTGCCGGTGGTCGTGCCCGCGGTCACCGATGCCTCGCTGATGGGGGCCGCCGTCCTGGCGACGATCGGCGGCGAAGCGTTCGCGGACGAGCTCGAGGCGATGTCCGCTCTCGTGGGTGTCGCTGCCAGGCTCGAGCCGCGGCGCGAGGCGCACGAGGTCCACGACCGCGCCTTCGCCGTCTACGAGGAGCTGGGAGCGCTGCTGGCCCGACCCAATGCGGCCCTGGGTCCGCTCGACTCGCGCGGGGCAGGCTGACGGCCGACCCCGACGCTCAGCCCGTCCAGGCGCGGCGCTGCCCGGCGCCCGAGTCTCCGGAGGCAGGCCACGCTCGCGGCGCGCCCGCCGCGTCTGGCCCGCTCCCGGGGCGAGGCGCGCTCGCGACACCCCTGCTCCGGGTAGACTTCCGCACGGCGCCGCCGGCAGCCCGACCTCCGTCCCGGCCCGGCATCCGCCGCTCCGCACCGGAGGTGCTCGTGCCTGCGCTCCCCGCGAGGTTCGCCCGGCGTCGTGCCGCTGCGGCGTGGTCCGTGCTCGCCGTGACCGTCGCCCTCCTGGTCGGCGCCTGCGCCGTCCCGGACGCCAGCCCCACCTCGACGCCGGCCCCCACGGCGACGCCTGCCGTCAATCCCTATGACAGCGCCGGCGCAGTGGCGGGCAGTGGCAGCGGGGTGAAGCTCGGCTACATCTCGTACGGCGACATCGTGCCGTTCGTCAAGTCCGTGTCGGACGGCATCAGGGAGCAGGCCGAGGTCGCGGGGGCGGAGCTGTTCGAGTGCGACGCGGCGCTCGACCAGGAGAAGCTGCGGACCTGCCTCAAGCAGGTGGCGGAGAGCGGCGTCAAGGGCGTGATCCTCTTCCAGCCGCTGCTGATCGACCCGGCCGAGGCGTGCGGCCTGCTGCCGGCGACCATGCCGGTGATCGCCGTCGAGTACGAGCACCCCTGCCAGAAGGCGTACGTGGGAGCCGACGACACGGCCGGGGGCGAGATCGCTGGCAAGGCCGTCGGCGCGTACGCCAAGACCGAGTGGGGCTGCACCTACGACGCGCTCGTGACCCTCGGCTCGGCGACCGCGCCGGAGCGCGCGCAGCGGCGCCTGGACGGCTTCCGGCGCGGGCTCCAGACAGCCTGCGAGGTGAAGAACGAGCAGCACCAGTCGTCGGCCGATCGCGAGGACAACTCGAAGGTGGCCGTCGCCGGCGTGCTCGACTCGTTGACCGGGGCCACCCGCATCCTGGTCGCGGGCATGAACGATGATGGCGTCCTGGGAGCGCTCTCGGCGGCGGCCGACGCCGGCCGCCAGAACGCGGTGTTCGTCTCCGGCCAGGGCGGTGACAGCCGGGTCCTGGACCTCATCCGGGCCGGCGGCCAGTACATCGGCGACGCCGCGTACCGGCCCGAGCGCTATGGGCGGACGATCGTCCCGGCCATGCTCGACGCGATCGCCGG
>JAGDMV010000065.1 GCA_017860675.1 Chloroflexota bacterium | reverse complement strand
TGGATGGCCATCCGCGAGGACGAGGACGTGGCCGAGGCGACCGGCGTCAACCTCGTCCAGACGAAGCTGCTCGCCTACATGCTGGGCGGCGCCTTCGCCGGCCTGGGCGGGGCCGTCTTCGCCGGGCTGGTCGGCTCCATCTTCGCCTCGAGCATGCAGCTGTTCGTGTCCATCAACGTCGTTGCCCTGGTCGTGGTCGGGGGCATGGGCAGCAACCCGGGCGTGGTGGTCGGGGCGATCGTCCTGATCGGCCTGCCGGAGCTGTTCCGCGAGTTCGCCGAGTACCGCTTCCTGTTCTACGGCGTCGCCCTGATCGCGATGATGCTCTACCGACCCGAGGGGCTGCTGCCGTCGAGGGTGACCCGCCGCGAGCTGTACTCAGCTGACGAGCTGGAGGCCGTGGCCGAGAGCGAGATCGCCGTGGCCGTGCCGGCTGCGAGCCAGGAGGCCGGCCGATGACCGCCATCCTCGAAGCCATCGGCGTCACCAAGCGCTTCGGCGGCCTGGTCGCCGTCGGCAACCTCGACTTCGAGATGGAGCACGGCTCCATCGCCAGCGTCATCGGGCCCAACGGCGCCGGCAAGACGACGTTCTTCAACTGCATCTCGGGCTTCTTCCACATCGACGAGGGCCGGATCACCTTCGAGGGCGACGAGATCCACCGCCTCCGGCCTGACCAGATCTCGCACCTTGGGATCTCACGGACCTACCAGAACACCCGCCTCTTCCCGACGATGACCGCCCTCGAGAACATCCTCGTCGGCGAGCACCAGCACCTGCGGGCGACGTGGCTGGGAGCGGTGGTCGGGACGCGCCGCCAGCGCGACGAAGAGGTCCGGGCGCTGGAAGAGGCCCGCCGCCTGCTCACGTTCGTCGGCCTGCGCGGCCAGGGCGACATGCTCGCCGCCAAGCTCCCCTACGGCGACCAGCGCCGCCTCGAGGTGGCCCGGGCGCTTGCCGGTCGACCCCGGCTGCTGCTGCTCGACGAGCCGACCGCCGGCATGAACCCGTCCGAGACGCTGGCCATGACCGAGTTCATCCGCCGCCTGCGCGGCGAGCTGGGCATGAGCATCCTCCTCATCGAGCACGAGATGCGGGTGGTGATGGGCATCTCCGACCGGATCACCGTGCTCGACTACGGGCTGAAGATCGCCGAGGGCACGCCGCGCGAGATCCAGGGCGATCCCCGGGTGATCGAGGCCTACCTCGGGCGGTCGGCCTCGGTCGACGTCTCGGCAGCCGGGCCGGCAGGTCCGGACCCGGCATCGCCATCGCCAGGTGCCGCCTGATGGGCGCGCCGCTGCTCGAGCTCGCCGACGTCCACACGTACTACGGCAACGTCCACGCCCTGCAGGGCATCTCGCTCCAGGTCGACGAGGGCGAGATCGTCACCCTGGTGGGCGGCAACGGGGCCGGCAAGAGCACGACCCTCAACACGATCAGCGGGCTGGTGCGGCCGCGCAGCGGCGCCGTCCTGCTCGGCGGCGAGGACCTCTCGCGCTACCAGGCGCACCAGATCACCGCCCGCGGCGTCGTCCAGGTGCCCGAGGGACGACGGGTGTTCGCCCGCCTGACGGTGCTCGAGAACCTGCGGATGGGTGCCTTCATCGTCCGCGACAAGGCCGTGATCAGCGAGCGCATCGACTCCGTCTTCGCCCTCTTCCCGCGCCTCGAGCAGCGCCGCGAGCAGGTCGCGGGGACGCTCAGCGGCGGCGAGCAGCAGATGCTGGCGATCGGCCGCGCCCTGATGACCCGGCCGCGCCTGATCCTCCTCGACGAGCCGTCGCTCGGCCTGGCCCCGATCCTCGTCGAGCAGATCTTCGCCACCATCAGCGAGATCAACGCCCAGGGCGTCACCGTCCTGCTGGTCGAGCAGAACGCCCTCCAGGCCCTGTCGACCGCCAGCCGCGGCTACGTGCTCCAGACCGGCCGGGTGGTGCTCGCCGGGACGTCGGGCGAGCTGCTCGGCAACGAGATGGTGCGCAAGGCCTACCTCGGGGAGTCGTAGCCGGGCGCCGTGGACCGGGAGCCATCAGCGGGGCGTCGGCGGGGACGGCGCCGCGCCCTGGGGACCCGGCTGCGAGGCCGTCAGCGGCCGGGTTGCTCGCCCCGGATCTCGGCCGCCCCAACCGCGACGCCCACGGTGCCGGCCGCCGACAGCCACAGGCCGGGAGCCCGGTCGGGCAGGAATGCCTCGAACGTGCCGATCTCGGCCTCGATGCCGATGACGCGGAGGACGATCCCCGCTCCGGCTATGAGCGCCAGCAGGGCGTACGCCCACCAGCGGTCGAACGAGACGGGTCGCTCACCGGCGGCGAAGGGGAGGGCCACCAGGGCCAGCACGCCGAGCGCGGCGAGGAAGGTCAGGATCCCCACCCCGGCCAAGGCGTTGCCCTCGACCGGCGGGATGCCGGACTCGGCCGAGCCGGCCCGGAACCAGGGCAGGATGCAGCCGATCACGATCACGATCGCCGAGACGGCGGCAATGATCCGGCCGCGGCCCATGGTCCGGCGCTGGAGCGACATCAGCCCTGGTCCGCGTAGACCTCGGGGCGGAGCACGCCCACGAAGCGCAGGTTGCGGTAGATCTCGCCGTAGTCCAGGCCGTAGCCGATGACGAACCGGTCGGGGATGGTGAAGCCGACGTAGTCGACCGGGATCTCGACCAGGCGGCGGGCCGGCTTGTCGAGCAGGGTGCAGATCCGGAGCGAGGCGGGGTTCTTGCCGCGCAGGTAGCGCATCAGGTAGTTGAGCGTCAGGCCGGTGTCGATGATGTCCTCGACCACGAGCACGTCCCGGCCGTCGATGTTCGACGAGAGATCCTTCAGGATCCGGACCAGACCCGTGTTCTCGGTCGCCGTCCCGCCGTAGGAGGAGACCTCCATGAGATCGATCTGGACCGGGATGGCGATCTCGCGCATGAGGTCGGCCATGAATGGCAGCGAGCCCTTCAGCACCGAGACCAGGGTCAGCTCCCGGCCCGCGTAGTCCTCGCTGATCCGGCGGCCGAGCTCCTGCACCCGGGCCGTGATCTCGGCCTCGGTCAGGAGCACCTCGGCAACGTCATTCGCCAGGTCGGCCCGTCGTGTCATTCAGGCCCTCCCGGGATCGCGGACGTTCCCGGCGGGGCGTCGGCGCGGACTGCAGCCAGCGTGCCTGCACTGGCCCGGACAGCGGCCAGCGCGCGGGCCTCCGCCCTCGTCCGCCGGGCGCGACGGGCGCGATGCTGCCGCATCGCCGCGCCCGCCGGCCTCGTCCCGGGTGCGGTCGCGGTGGGCGAGAGACCGGGAGCAGTGGCGTCGGATGGTGGGCCCCCCGCTCTGTCCCCGAGATGGGCCGGCTGGATGGCTCCCGGCGAGGCCTCTGGCGCCGGTCGCGTCCGCGGTGGCGTGGACTGGCCGCCGGCTCCGGTGAGCGCGTCCGCCAGGGCGAGCTTGCCGTACTTGAGCAGCAGGGCGCGGAAGTCCCGGGCGTACAGCAGCTTGACCCGCAGGTCCGGGTAGAGCTCGCGCAGGCGCCGCAGCTTGCGGTTCTTGCGGCGCACCAGCCGCTGCTTGAGCGTGGTCAGCTCCAGGTACAGGTCGAGGTCGGGCAAGTAGAAGTCCGGGGTGAAGCTCTCGAGCACCGCCCCGGAGCGGTCGAACAGGACCGGGAAGCAGTGCGGCTCGTACTCCCAGCGGACCTCGTAAAAGTCGAGGATCCTGGCCAGCTCCGCCTCGCTCGCGTGGGCGAAGGCCGGTCGCGGCCGGGCCTCGGTCACGAGGCGCGACCCGCTGCCCCGGGCGCAGCGGCACCCCGATCACCCTCCGCCAGGACGGCCCCGGGAGCGAGCTTCAGCGCCCGAGCGCGTGCGCGGACATCCATCGGGCCCAAGGATAGCCGCTCCGCCGGGCGCGCGTGCCTCCTCGCTCGATGGATACCGGAGGGGAGTATCATGCAGGCACGATGCCCGCCCAACCGGCGCCCGTCCGGCGCCCCTCCCACGCAGCCGTCCGGCCGGAACCGGCGCCGCCCGCAACCGCCTCCGTCCGGGCCATGACCGAGCCCGCGGTGCCCGGCCGGGAGCCGGCCGCCGAAGCCGACCCCACCTTCCGCCACGCCTACACCCGCGACCGGGCGCAGCTCCTGCGACGGCTCCGCCGGATCGAGGGCCAGGTGCGCGGCATCGCGCGGATGATCGAACGCGAGGAGTACTGCGTCGACATCCTCCAGCAGACGTCCGCCCTCCGCGCGGCCGTGGACGCGGTCGCGCTGCTGATCCTCGAGGACCACGTCCAGGGCTGTGTACGGACGGCCGCCGAGCGCGGCGATGCCGACCGCTACGTGGAGGAGGTGCTGGACGTTGTCCGGCGCTCGCTGGGCCGGCCGATCCGCGGAACCACGCGCGGCTGAGCACACCGACCCGCGGCACCATCCAGCTGAGCGCTGGGTTCCGTGGTACCCCCGCGCACCACCGGCGACCGAGCGCCGCCGGGCCGTAGCACGGTACCTTCGGGCGGGCCACGCCACCGCTCGGAGGGATACCCCTGCCTGGTGCAGGGGCGCACCCTTTTGCCGTGGTCGCCCAGCCGGACCCGTTCCGCATCGCACCGCCAATGCTCAGTCCGCCGCGCCCCCTGTCCGAGCGCCGGCGCACATTCCGGCGCGATGCAGACCGCCTCGCTCACGAGGAGCGGCTCCTGCTCGCCAGGGCGCTCGACATCCTTGCCGCCGACCTCCCGGCCGAGCAGCAGCTGGCCGACCTGCTCGGGCTCGTCGCCCGGGTCGCGGGCGCTCGAAGGGCGGCCGTCATGGCCGGCCGCGAGCGGCGTCACGTGGCGGTGGCCATCGGCCGGCGCGAGGACGAGGAGCAGGGTCGGGCGCTCGCCCGCTGGCTCGACGCGAACGCGCCCCAGACACGGGCAGAGCGCGCCGCATCCGGTCCGGCGTCGATCACCACCGTCCGCACTCGCACGGCGTCGGCCGGAGCCCCGCTTCCGCGGGCTGCCGCGGCCGGCGCACCTGGGGGGGCCCCGGCCGGCCCGCCCGGCCGCCCGGCCCCCGCCGCCGCTGGGCCCTCGTACGCGGCGGTGGAGGTTCCCGGCGTCGACCACGTTCAGCTGGGCCTGGAGCTGGCGGTGCCGGTCGGCGCAAAGGAGCTGGCTTCCCGCTTCCCGGGCGCCCTGGCCCGCCACGCAGCCGTCGCCCTCGCGCTCGTCTCGACTCGGATCGTCGAGGAGGACGAGCTGGCGGTGCTCCGCTCGCGCGAGGCCGAGCGATCGTGGTTCCTCTCGACTGCCGCCCACGAGCTGCGCACCCCGCTGACCGGGCTCGGCGGGTATCTCGACCTGCTCCTCGACGGCCAGGTCGGCGACGAGGCGACCACGCGCGACTTCCTGGAACGGGGGCGATCCATCGTCGACGCGATGGCCGAGCTCGTGGGAGACCTGCTCGAGCTGGCCCGCCTGGAGGCAGGAGCGCTCCGCCTGGCGACCGCCCCGTTCTCCCTCGCGGATGCATGCGGACGGGTGCTGGACGGGCTGGCGCCGATCGCTGGCCAGAACGGGACACGCCTGCGGGCCGACTTGCCGCCGCGGATCCGGACCGCCGTCGCCGACCGCCGCCGCGTCGAGCAGGTCCTCACCAACCTCGCGGCCAACGCCCTCAAGTTCGCTCCCGGCGGGACGGTCGAGCTGGAGGCGTGGCTCGAGGACGGGCTCGCGCTGGCCGTCGTCCGCGATGACGGCCCGGGCATCGCACCCGCGGACCGGGAGCGGGTCTTTGCCCCCTTCGTCCGTCTCGACGGCCACGAGCGCGTGGCCGGCACGGGCCTGGGCCTTCCGATCGCCCGCGACCTGGCCAGGGCCATGGGCGGCGATCTCGGCCTGGCCTCGGTGGTCGGCAGCGGCACGTCCTTCATCCTCGTCCTGCCGGCGGTCGTGGCGCCGCCGCGGCAGCTCATCGCGGCTGCGCTTTCCCGCACCGTCGAGGCCGAGGAGCAGGAGCTCGAGGAGCGCGCCGTGCTGCGGGCCATGCGGCGACGGGGCCGAAGCGGGCCGCCCGACGCCATCCCCGCCTGAGGCCGGTCTCGCCCCGACACCGCCCGGCCGGACGGGCCTCGAGCAACCTCGCGCAGCACGGAACGTGCAGGTGCGGCGCGTGCCGGGGCTCCCGGCGGTGGCTCGCCCCCAGGTCCGGGGCGCCGCCCTGTCCACCGTTCGCCCGCGCTTGTCCACAATCCCACCCCGTCGATGGCCCCGGCGGTGGATAACCCGGTTGACCCGGCCGTCCCGCGGACGGACGATCCGGGTCCGCATCGACGGCGGGACGGCGGCGGGGAACGATGACCGGGACGGGCCGGGGGAGACCCCGGCCGACAACCGAACGGCCACCGGCAGACCGCAACCGACCGCCCCTTGCGACGACCGTCTGGGCCGGGAGCGGCGCGGTCCGGGGCCCGTGCGCCACGAGGAGGGGCCCGTGACGACGGACCGAGCGCCGCTCCCGGCCGGGGTTGACAGTCTTCCCCAGTTCCCGGCCGAGGCGACCGCCGTGCTCGAGGCCGGCCTGCGCGACCTCGGCCTGGCCGACCTCGACCAGCCGGCACGGACTTCCCTGGTCGACCATCTCAGGCTGCTGCTGGCCTGGACCGAGGCCGTCAACCTGACCGCCATCCGCGCTCCGGCAGAGGCGGTCCGCGGCCACACCCTCGACGCCCTCGCCGGGGTGGCGCTCCTCCGCGCCCGCGCCGTCGACGAGTTCGTGGACCTGGGCAGCGGCGGGGGCGTGCCAGGCATACCGCTCGCCGTCGTCCTGCCCGCACGCCGGGCGCTCCTCGTCGACTCCATCGCCAAGAAGGCGCGCTTCCTGGGGACGGCGACCGCGGCGCTCGGGCTGGCCGACCGGGTCGAGGTCGCGCCCGTGCGAGCGGAGGCCCTGGCGGCCGACGCCCGGCATCGCGAGCGCTGGCCGGCGGTCACAGCCCGGGCCGTCGCCTCGCTTGCCGATCTGGTCGAGCTCGCCTTCCCGCTGCTGGTACCGGGCGGCCTCCTCCTGGCCTGGAAGTCTGGTGACCTGGCGTGCGAGCGGTCGCGCGCGCACAGCGCCGTGGCGGCTCTCGGCGGCGGGGAGATCGAGATCGTCCCGGGCGGCCTGGCCCATGCCCAGGACCACGTCCTGGTCGCGGTGCGCAAGGCTGGGCCGACCGACCTCCGCTGGCCGCGGCCCCCGGCCGAGCGCCGGCGCCACCCGTGGCCGGCAGCGGCCGACCGGGGCGCGCACAACCGCCCGCTGCGGACCGACGCCCTGCTACGCTGACGGCGATGCGAATCGGCATCGTCTCCGACGTCCACTCCAACCTGCCCGCCCTGGAAGCGGTCCTGGCCGCCCTCGGCGACGTCGACGCCCTCTGGCACCTGGGCGACGTGGTCGGCTACGGCCCCCACCCCGACGAGGTGGTGGCGCGCCTGGCCGAGCGCGGCGCGATCGGGGTCATGGGCAACCACGATGCGGCTGCCCTCGGCGGGGCCGAGGTCGAGTACTTCAACACCGCGGCCCAGCAGGCCATCGCCTGGACGCAGAGGCGCATGTCGGCCGTGACGCGGGCCTGGCTGGCAGAGCTCCCCGAGCGTCGCGAGGAGGGGGGTGCGACCCTGGTCCACGGCAGCCCCCGCGAGCCGATCTGGGAGTACGTGTGGTCCTCGTCGATCGCCGACCTCAGCTTCGACGCCTTCGCCACCAGCTGGTGCCTCCACGGCCACACCCACGTCCCGGTCGCCTGGGTCCTGGGCCGCCGCGGCCCGGAGCTGCGCCGGCCGGCCCCCGGGGAGACGGTGCGCCTGGACGAGGGGCGGCTCCTGGTGAACCCGGGCAGCGTCGGCCAGCCGCGCGACGGCGACCCGCGCGCCAGCGCGCTCATCCTCGACAGCGAGCTGGGGACGCTGACCTGGCTGCGGGTGCCCTACGCCATCGCGGAGGTCCAGGCGGCAATCAAGGCCGCCGGCCTCCCGCGCTCGCTCGGCGATCGCCTGGACCGGGGCCGGTGAGGGCGTACTGATGATCGGCGGGCGGCGGCCGCTCCCGGGCCGGAAACTGGGCGACCGCCGGGTCCGCGTCGAACGGCCCCACAGCCCGTACTTCCGCTGGACGGGCCCGGGCACCCTGGTGGCCCGCCCGCAGGCGAGCGCGCCGCGGAGCCCGGCCGGGCGCGCCTGGGCGCGGGTCAAGGCGCTGGCGATCGGGCGGCCGCTCGCGTCGGAGGAGGAGATCGGCGAGCGCGTCTCGAAGACGAAGGGACTGGCCGTCTTCAGCTCTGACGCCATCAGCTCGTCGACCTATGCCTCGGAGGAGATCCTCCGGATCCTGGTCCTGGCTGGTGGCGCCGCTCTTGTCTGGGGCCCGCCGGTAGCGCTCGCGATCGCCCTCCTCCTGCTGATCGTGGCGACCTCGTATCGCCAGGTCTGCTTCGCCTACCCCTCGGGCGGCGGGGCGTACGCCGTCGCCCGGGCGAATTTGAACCGCGGCACAGCGCTGATCGCCGCGGCAGCCCTCCTGTTCGACTACACGGTGACGGTGTCGGTGTCGACCGCCGCCGGGATCGCCGCGATCGTCTCGTTCATGCCCGAGCTGATGCCCTGGCGGGCCGAGCTTGGCGTGCTGGCGATCGCCCTGCTGGCGCTGGCAAACCTGCGCGGCCTGCGCGAGTCGGGCAACCTGTTCGCCACGCCCACCTACCTGTACGTCTTCGGGGCGCTGGCGATCCTCGCCATCGGCCTGGTGCAGATCCTGACCGGCAACCCGGCAGTCACCTTCACCCCTCCTCCCATGGAGACTCCGCCGGAGGGCTGGCAGGCGCTGAGCGTCCTCCTCGTCGTCCGGGCCTTCGCCTTCGGCTCGGTGGCCCTCACCGGGACCGAGGCGATCACCAACGGGGTGCCCGCCTTCAAGCCGCCCGAGCCCCGCAACGCAGCCAACACGATGACCGTCATGGCCATTCTGCTGGGCGTCATCTTCGTCGGCCTGTCGTTCCTCGCCTGGGCCTTCGGGATCGCGCCCGACATGAGCGAGCAGGAGACGCTCATCTCGCAGACCACCCGGGCCGTGATCGGCAACGGGCCGGCCTATCTCGCCTTCCAGGTCGTCACCACCCTGATCCTCATCCTGGCCGCCAACACCGGCTTCAATGGGGCGCCGCGGCTGGCGCGGGTGCTGGCGGTCGACGGCTACGCGCCGCGCCAGTTCGCCCTGCTGGGCGACCGCCTTGCCTACAGCTGGGGCATCATCGTCCTGGCGGTCGTTGCCTCGGTGCTGGTGCTCATCTTCGATGGCTCCGTGGCGGGCCTGATCCCGCTCTACTCGATCGGCATCTTCCTCTCGTTCTCGATCTCC
>JAGDMV010000202.1 GCA_017860675.1 Chloroflexota bacterium | reverse complement strand
GGCGCAGGGACGGGCGCCTCTCCAGGCGCCGGCTCGGTGGGGGCTGGCCCGAGTGCCATGGTCGGTTCGTCGCTCATTTGCGCAGCATAGCCACGCAGGGGCGTGGCGCAAGACCCAGGTCGGGCCGTGGAGGCTGGGTAGGGCTCATCGCGCGCGGAGGGACCCGCCGCTCTCGTCCCGGCGACGCATCTGCGGCTCGCGGCGTACGCTCCCGGCGACCGTCTCCCACCCGTCGCCACGACCACACCGATGGACATTCCGCTCTTCCCCCTCCACGCCGTGCTCTGCCCCGGGGTCGTCCTGCCCCTCCACGTCTTCGAGACCCGCTACCGCACCCTTGTCGAGCGCTGCCTGGAGGACGGCTCCGGCTTCGGCGTGGTCCGGATCCGCGAGGGCCGCGAGGTCGGTGATGGGCCAGTGGCTCTCGAGCAGGTCGGCACGATCGCCCGCCTGCGCGACGTGACCCGTCTGCCCGATGGCCGATTCGAGCTCACGGTGGTCGGCGTCGAGCGCTTCCGCCTGGCATCGGTCGCCACCGATCGAGCGCCGTACTTGGTGGCCGACGGGGTGCTCCTCGGCGAGCCGCTCGGCGACCCGGCGCGGATCCCGGGCCTGGTGGCAGCGGTCATGCGGCGGCTCGGGCGCTACCTGGCCGCCGTGGCGCCCGCCACCGTCCCGAGTGACGATCCCAGTTACGACGAGATCTCCGGCGGCCTGGCCGCGATCGAGGATCCGGCTGCGCTGTCGCACCTCGTAGCCGGGATGTTGCCGATGGAGCCCGCGGTCCGCCAGCGGCTGCTCGAGGCGCCCACCGCCGAGGCCCGGCTGGCGGATCTCGAACGGGTGCTCTCGCACGAAACAGGTCTGCTGGAGCGCCGGCTTGCTGCCTGGCCGGGCGATCCGCGGGGCAGCGCGGGCCGCAACAACTGACGCCCTTCCATTCGGCCGCCCGTGCGTAGCGCCCCGTGGGACATGGTGCGCTCCCCGTGTCTCGCCACACCGCCCGTCCGGCTTGACGCTCGGCGGTTGCAGCGCGTAGCGTCCGGCCCGATTACGGAGCGTACGGGAGGGCGCGGTGAGCTTCCTGCAGAAGGCACGCGAGATGGCCAGAGACGCGGCCGATGCCACCACCAAGGCGGCCGGTGCCGTGGCGTCGAAGGCCCAGGACCCGGCCACCCAGGCGGCGGTGAAGGGCGGACTGTCGTCGGCCGGGCAGCAGGTCGGCGTCGCCGCCAAGGGAGCCGCCGGTGCCACCAGCAAGGCGGCCGGCGCCGTGGCGGCGAAGGCCCAGGACCCGGCCACCCAGGCGAAGGTGAAGGGCGGCATCGCGGCGGCCGGGCGCGGTGCCCGCACGATGGTCGAGCGCATCGATCCCGGGATCCTGGCCGAGGTCGTGATCAAGGCGACCGCTCTCCAGGAGGTGGCGAACGCCCGCCTGCGCCAGAAGGGCTCCGCCTACCGGATCGCGGAGATCGTGGTCACGGCCACGCTGCCGCCAGGGGTCAGCTTCTCGATCGCGCGAATCGGCGACCAGGACGACGAGAAGGGCGGCCCGGTCCTGAGCTCGACCGAGATCCTGGCGGCGGAGGAGGCGGCCGAGGAGGCCGGGGAGGCTGGACCGCCGGCCGAGATCGTCTCGCTCGACACCGAGGAGCAGGCATCGATCGCGGAGGAGATGGCCGCCGTCGAGGCGTCGATGGACGCGGCGGTGGAGGCGATCGAAGAGGCGGAGGGGGTCACCAGCACCGTCGCCGAGGGCGCGGCTCCGGCGGAGGCCAGAGCACCCGCCAAAGCAGCCGCCGGGCCGGGAGCACCGGCCGAGGGCGGAAGCTCCTAGGCCGGCCCGATCGTCCTCTCTCGTCGCAGACGGCGGCCGATCGCACGCGCGCCTCCCTGCCCGGCCGCGGCGAGCGAGCCGCCCGCCGCCCGGGCCAGCCGCCCGCCCGCCCGCAGCACGACCGGGGTTCCCCGCCGTACGGCCCGCGCGCCGGCCCCGACCGCGACCAGCGAGGCCGACGCGGCCAGGGTGGCGAGGTGCACGCCGATGGCGATGCCGCGACGGGCGAGCCAACCGGCCATCTGGCCGAGCCCATCAAGGTCGGTGTCGAGGTCCTCCGGGGCCAGCCCGGCAGCCGCCAGCTGCTGGCCCCGCGTCACAGGGTCGAGGGCCCGGAGCGCCGTTCGCAGGGCGAACAAGGCAACCGCGAGGTCGTCGAGCTGGCCGACGACGGGGATGATCCCCGGGATGAGATCGATCGGCGACGCCAGGTAGGCCGCGGCGGCCAGGAGCGCCGCGCGCCGCGTCCGGGGCAGCCGCGGGTCGCCGGCCAGGCCGACGGCCAGGCGCAGGTAGCGGGGCAGGTGCCCGATGAGGGCGACGAACCGCTCCCGGGGGAACGGGTCGCCGCCGTCCGTCAGCTCCGGGGAGGGGATGGCGGTGTTCGGCGACTGCTCCGATCGAGGCGTGCTCACGCATGCATCGTGGCAGGCCCGTGCCGTTTCTGCGCGCGAGCGGCCGCATGGCATGTGACCGCCGGGCGGCCGGGCCGGCCAACCAGGCGCTCTCTTCGAAGTTACGGCAAACCGCCTAAGAAAGGACTGGTCCTGTTGTCCGTTCTCCTTAGGAACACACGCCGATCATGCTATACTCCCTTACGGGCTGCTGGTCGACGACGGCCGGCCCCGCAATCATCCGCAAGGTCAGCTCCACCATGCTCGAGGCCATCCTCTTCGCCGCCGTCGGCCTGCTGCTCCTCGGCGGTCTTGGCGCCACCGCGTCTGCCGGCTCGCTCGACCGGATCGACCCGCGTCTCTGGCCGCACGCACACCACTGACAGCCGCCGCGCCCGCGTCGCCTCTACTCGGAGGTCCGCTGCTCCTTCCAGGGGTCGGCGTCGTTGTGGTAGCCGTAGCGCTCCCAGAAGCCGGGCTCGTCGTGGTCGAGGAACTCCAGGCCGCGGAGCCACTTCGCGCTCTTCCAGAAGTAGCGCTTCGGGACGAGCAGCCGGAGCGGGTAGCCGTGCTCGGGCGTGAGCGGCTGGCCGTCGTAGGCGTCGGCCAGCATCACGTCCTCGTCGGCCAGGACGGCCAGCGGCAGGTTGGTCGTGTAGCCGGCCTCGCAGTGGGCGATGACGTGGGTCGCGGTCGGTAGCACGCGGGCCAGCGCGAGGATCGCCGAGATCGGGACGCCCTCCCAGGTCGTGTCCAGCTTCGACCAGCGGGTGACGCAGTGGATGTCGACCGTCTCGCTCTTCCTCGGCAGGGCGCGGAACTGCTCCCAGGTGAGGGTCAGCGGCGCGTCCACCTCACCCCAGGCACGGAAGTCCCAGCGGGCCAGGTCGATCCGTGGAACGCTGCCATAGTGCAGGACCGGGAACTTGGCGGTCAGGTACTGGCCGGGCGGCGTCCGCTTCGCCCGGCTCGGATCGGCGTCGCGGCTGCCGAACAGTCGCTCCAGCATCTCCCCCTCGCTTCCTGCTCTTCTCGTTGTCGCGCGCCTCGACCGCCGA
>JAGDMV010000201.1 GCA_017860675.1 Chloroflexota bacterium | reverse complement strand
ACGGCCGCCTACGGCCACTTCGGCCGGGCCGACCTCGACCTGCCCTGGGAACGGACCGACAAGGCCGCCCTCCTCGCCGCGGAGTGCGGCCTGGGCTGAGCCGATCCGGCGCATCGGTTGTCGCTGGGCGGTGCACCCGGGTACGCCCGGCGCTCCGTGTGACGCGGATAGCGGGGCGCTGCACGTGGCGCGATCTTCGGGGCCGCGGACCACGGGCCGACGCGGTGTCGCAGCCTCCGGCAGACCACCGTCCGGGTCAGCGCCGCTCGCTGGCTCGGTCGGGTGGGGCAGCGGCGCCTACAGGGACCTGGAGTGGGTGTCGATCCACTCGACGAGCTCGCCTTCGGTCACGTCGCCGGCCGCGAGGGCGAGCATGATCGACACTGCCTGCTCATTCGTGGCCGTCGACTCTGGAGCCACCACCAGAACGACCCCGAATGCGAGGCAACGCGTCCAGACGCCTCTCCCGGGTCGCTCGGGCGGACACTCGCGATCCCAACGGTGATCTCGGCTTCGGTGGCGTCGCACGATCACCGGCGAGAACACCTCGAATGCCTACGGCAGGACCGTGAAGCGGCCGCCGCCCAGTGGCCGGACGACCTCGAAGTGGCGGCGGTCGAGGGTCACCACGGTCCGGGTTCGGTAGCGGGCGGCCAGGACGACATTCGAGGCATCGGCGAGGCCGATCGGCTGGTCCGCGTAGCGCTCGATGAGCCGCAATGCGTCGGCGAGGTCCTCCGCGCCGAAGCCGGGCAGGTCCCAGGCCCCGCCTGCCAGCTCGCGCAGCACCGCAAGCTCGGCGGTGACGCCGAGCCGCGAGGCGACGAGGTAGTCGAGCTCGGCCACGACGTAGGGCGACACGACGAGGGGTTCGGTCGCCGCGTCCAGGATGCCCGAAACGGCACGATGATCGGGCTCGTCGCGGTCGAAGAACGCGAGGAGCGCGCTCGTGTCGACGATCACCGCTCGCCGAACCCCTGCAGGTGGCCATCGGCCTCGCGGGCAATCGGCGCGCCGCTGGCGATCAGGCCCCCCCGGGGGCGGGGACGGTCGCCGCCGACGGTGGTGCGAATCGAGTCGCGGATGACCTCGGCCTCCGAGACCCCGCGCCGTCGTGCGGCACGCTTGATCGCGGTCCTGAGCTCAACGGGCAGGTAGACGGTCGTCTTGTCCACGGACGTATGGTACCACCGCTGGCGCTGGCTTCGGCTTGCCGGTCGCCGAGGCGCCGTCGCCGGAGCGGCGCCGCCCCCTTGGCGAGTCGGAGCACCTGGGCGAGGCGACGCCGGCCGTTGCCACCCTCGGGCGCTTCGTCGGGCGGGATACCCGTGTGCCGTGCCACCTCTAGAATCGCCGTCATGTACGCGGTGATCATGGCCGGCGGGGGAGGGACGCGGCTTCGGCCGCTGTCGACGGCCGACCGGCCGAAGCCGTTCCTGCCGCTGCTCGGGAACGAGACGCTCTTCCAGCGGACGGTGGCCCGGGTGCGCGACCTGGTCGGTGGCGACGTGGCCGTGGTGACCGACCGGCGCCACGCGGCGCATGTGCGGGCCCAGGCCCCGGGGGTGACCCTGCTCGAGGAGCCGCTGGGGCGCAACACGGCGGCCGCGATCGCCTTCGCCACGGTCGCCCTGGACCGGTCCGGCGACGAGGTGATGGTCGTGCTGCCGGCCGACCACGTGATCGCCGACGAGGATCGCTTCCGCGAGGTGCTGGCGGCGGCCGGGAGCGAGCTGGCGGCGGGCGCGTACGGCGTGGCCGATCCGCTCGTCACCCTGGGCATCGCCCCGGACCGGCCGGCGACCGAGTACGGCTGGCTGCTCCCCGACCCGGATTGCGTCGGCGGCGGCTCGATCGGCGGGCGGCCGTTGCTGCGCTTCGAGGAGAAGCCGGTACGCGAACGTGCCGCCGTCCTGCTGGCGACGCCCGGCTCGGCCTGGAACGCGGGGATCTTCCTCTGGCGCCGCCGGGCGATCCGCGGGGCGCTCGCCGCCTTCGCCCCGGACGTGCTGGACGCGGTGGAGCGGGCGTATACAGCCGGCTCGCTCGGGGCCGACTACCCGGCGATCCGCTCGACGTCGATCGACTACGCGGTGATGGAGCCGGCTGCGGCTGCCGGGCGCGTCCTGATGGGCCGGCTCGAGGCCGGCTGGAGCGACCTCGGCACCTGGTCGGCGCTGTTGGCGGCGCTGGGGGCTCCCGGTACCGGGGGCGTGGTCGAGTCTGGCCGGGAGGTCATCGCCGGACCCGACGACCTGGTCGTGGTCGCGGCCGGCGGCCGCTGGACGGCCCGTCCGGGCGACGGCCGCGGCATGGTCGCCGATGCGCCGGTGGCCGTCCTCCGCGGCGCCCGTGCCGGCCTGGGGATCGTGGAGGCGCTGCTGGAGCGCTGCGCCGGGGAGGAGGTCCGCCCGTGACGAACGCCGTCGAGCCGCCGGGAGCGACCCGGATCGTCTTCGGCACGGACGGCTGGCGAGCGCGCACCGCCGACGAGTTCACCTTCGCCAACGTCCGCCGCTGCGCGGAGGGTGTCGCCCGCTACGTCGTCGAGCGCGGGGTGCAGGCAAAGGGGGTCGTGGTCGCCTACGACCGGCGCTTCGCCTCGGAGCACTTCGCCGTCGCCGCCTCCGAGGTCCTCCTCGCCTGGGACATCCCGATCGCCTTCGCCGTAACCGCGGTGCCCACACAGATGTCGTCCTTCGAGGTGATCGAGCGGGGGGCCGCGGCCGGGGTGGTCATCACCGCCAGCCACAACCCCTGGACCGACAACGGTTTCAAGGTCAAGTCGGAGACCGGGGCGGCCGGCGGGCCGGAGATGCTGGCCGCCCTCGAGGCGACGATCGCGGAGAACGCGGGGCGTGCCATTCCGGTCCGCCCCTTCGCCGACGCCGAGGCGGCAGGGATGGTCGAGCGCTTCGACCCCTACCCCGGCTACGAGCGGTTCGTCCGCCGTACGCTCGACCTCGACGCGCTCCGGGCCGCCGACATGTCGGTCCTCGTCGACCCGCTCTGGGGCAGCGGGGCGGGCTGGATCGGGCGGCTCCTGGCCGGCGGCCGGATCCGTGCCACCGAGATCCACGCCGAGCGGAACCCCTGGTTCGGCGGCGTCAACCCGGAGCCGATCCGGCCGAACGTGGACGAGGCGCTGGGGATCGTCGCCCGCGACGGCCACGACATTGGCCTGCTGCTCGACGGCGACGCCGACCGCTGCGGCGCGGTCGACGAGCAGGGCGTCTTCCTCCACCAGCTCCAGGTCTATGCCCTGCTCATGTACTACCTGCTCGAGCACCGCGGCATGCGGGCACCGGTCGTCAAGACCGTCAACGAGACGTCGATGGCCGAGCGCCTGGGCGAGCGCTACGGGGTGCCGGTCCACGAGGTCCCGGTCGGCTTCAAGTACATCGCCCCGAAGATGATCGAGACCGGGGCGATGTACGGCGGCGAGGAGTCGGGCGGCTACGGCTTCGCCATGCACCTGCCCGAGCGCGACGGCATCTACTCGAACCTGCTCCTGCTGGACCTGTTCCTG
>JAGDMV010000064.1 GCA_017860675.1 Chloroflexota bacterium | reverse complement strand
CCCTGGCTCAGCCGACGAGGACCCCCTCGTCCTCGGTCATCGGCTCGTCGGCAGGGACCGCCGGCTCGTCGGCCTCGGCCGCCTCGGCTGTCGCCGGCTCGATGCCGTACCGCGCTGCCTGCGCCTCGAGCGAGCCGGCTGCGGCCTCCGTCGCGTAGTCGCGTTTGCGGCGTCCCGACAGCATCTCGACCGAGTGGGCGACGACCTCGGTCTTCCAGTGGCGCACCTTGTGCTCGTCCTCCCACTGGCGTGTCTGGAGGCGGCCCTCGATCGCGACCTGCTGGCCCTTGCCGATGTACTGGGCGCAGATCTCGGCCAGCCGGTCCCAGGTCACGACCGGGTGGTACTCGGACTTCTCCTGGCCCTTGGCCCGGTACTCGTTGGTCGCCACGGTGAACGTGGCGACGTGCTTGCCCGAGGCGAGGACGCGCATCTCCGGGTCGCGGGTCAGGCGCCCGGTGAGCAGGACCTTGTTCACGGTCCGATCCCTCCTGTGCCGGCCGGCGGTGCCGGTCCGGCTCTGCGTGGTCGGCGGGTTGCGGCGGGTGGCGGCAGGCCCGGGGGCTGGGGGCGCTCCGGACCCGCCGTCCTGAACCCTACCGGGCGGGCCTTCGCCCCGGCTCACCGCCGGCTGCGCGCCGGCTCTTCGGTGATCGCACGGCGTCCCATCGCTCCCCGGGGTCTCGCCGCGCCCACGATCTCCGTGCCGCCTTGTGGCCGGCCGGGACGCCTCTACCCGGCCGCCGCGTATCCGCCGGGGCGGCGCCGCCGCCGCGACGGCGAGAGTGCCTCCGCGTGGTCGGCCATGAGCCGCGGGTCCACCTCCGGCGGAACCGCCTCGAACAGCTCGCAGAAGATCTCCACCAGCTCCGGGTCGAACTGGGTCCCGGCATGCAGGCGGATCTCCTCGATCGCCTGGACGTGGCTCATGGCACGCTTGTAGGGCCGGTCGTGGATCATCGCGTCGTAGGCGTCGGCGAGGGCCACGATCCGGGCCCCGAGGGGGATGTCCGTGCCTCGCAGGCCGTACGGGTAGCCCCGACCGCTGTAGCGCTCGTGGTGGTGGAGGATGATCGGCACCGCGTCTCGGATGGCGCTCGCCTGCTCGAGGATCAGCTGGGCGATGCGCGGGTGCTGGACGACCGCCTGCCACTCGACGGGTGTGAGGGCGGCCGGCTTCTCCAGGATCGCCTCCGGCACGGCGAGCTTGCCAACGTCGTGGAGGAGGGCCGCGATCCGCATCCGCTCGACTTCGGCGTCGGGCAGCCCGAGGTGGCGGGCCATGGTGACTGTCAGCGCCCCGATGAGAGCCGACGGCTGGCCGCGGTGGTTCGGCAGCGGCAGCAGCGTGTCGATGAGGACCTGCTCGGCGGCCGAGCGGGCGAGGTGGCCCACCTCGACCGCCGTGGCACGACCCTGCGGCGAGATCGGGGCCCGCGGGACGCGGGCATCGTCGTCGGGCTCCGAGAAGACGAACACCTGGTTCCGCCCGAGCGACTTGGCCGAGAACATGGCCGCGTCCGCGTCGCGCACCAGGGCGTCCACGCCAAGGGCCCGTCCCCGGCCGCCGGCGACACCGATCGAGATCGTCAGGGCGATCGACTGGCCCGGCACGATCTCGTGCTGGCCCGCCCCGACGATGAGCCGGAGCTTCTCGGCCAGGGCGGCGGCGGCGTCGACCGCGGTCTCCGGCAGGATCAGCAGGAACTCCTCGCCGCCGTAGCGGCCGACCATGTCGGTCGCCCGCAGGTTCGCCCGCAGGGCATGCGCCACGTCCTGCAGGACGACGTCGCCGGCGGCGTGGCCGTAGGTGTCGTTGACCGCCTTGAAGTGGTCGATGTCGATGAAGCCGACCGACAGCGGGCGCTCGTAGCGCGTCGCCCGCTCGACCTCGCCGAAGAGGGCGAGGAGCAGGGCCTGGCGGTTCGGCACGCCGGTGAGCCGGTCGATCGTGGCGGCGTCGCGCGTCTCCGTCATCGCCGTGGCCAGGGTCTCGAGGGCGCGGGTCAGGCGTCCGTCCACGCCGGCCGCGCGGCTCGGGACGACGGCGCCCAGGTCGCCCCGGGCCAGTCGCTCCGCGCTTCGCACGACGGGCACGAGCCGACCGCGCAGCCAGGCCGTCGCGCCCAGGCCGGCGACCCCGGCTCCCAGCAGGCCGGCGATGATCGCGATGGCCGCGATCCAGCCCTCCTGCATGCCGGTGCGCACCGGCTGCATGGCGACGACCAGGACAAGGGCGACGACGAGCAGCGGGACGAGCAGGCCGAGTCCCGCGAGGAGTCGAGTCACGACACGTAGGCTAGTCGCCGGAGTGGTGCGCCCGACCCACGCCGGAAGTACCGCCGGGCGGCTCCGGCGGTACCGCGAAGGCCTCCGCCGTCTCCCGTCGCCCGGTCGTCAACGGTGTGACCCCGGCACAGCGGCGCGCGGCCCCGGCGGCCCCCCGTGGTCCGGTTGCGACCCGTTGGCAAGGCGGCGGCCACGCGTGCCCCCGTCATCCGGCAGAATCCGCCGGCCAGGGCTGCGCGGAGGGATGGTCGGCATGGATGACAGGATGGCTGGCGGCGAGCGCCAGGCGCCGCTCGTCGGGATCGTCGGCGGGAGCCGCAGCGACTTCCCGGTCCTCGAGAAGGCGAAGACGCTGCTCGAGGAGCTCGGCGTGCCGTGCGAGCTGCGCGTCGCGTCGGCCCACCGGACGCCTGACCACCTCGCCCGGTACGCGGAGGCGGCCGCCGGGCGCGGCATCCGGGTCCTGATCGCCGGCGCCGGTGGAGCCGCCCATGCTCCGGGCATGCTCGCGGCCAAGACGCAGCTGCCGGTGATCGGCGTGCCGATCCCGACCCAGCACCTCGGCGGCCTCGATTCGCTGCTCTCGATCGTACAGATGCCGCGCGGGATCCCCGTCGCCACGGTGTCGATCGGCGGCGCCGAGAACGCGGCCCTGCTCGCGGTGGCGATCCTGGCTCTCGGCGACGAGGAGCTGGCGGCCCGCCTGGCCGCGTTCCGCGCGGAGCAGACGGCCCGTATCCTGGCCGACGAGAGCAGCGCCGAGCCACGCGCCTGAACGTCGCCGCCCCGGCCGCGACTGGACGGCCGGAGTCGGCGGCTGAGCGATAGGCTGGCGGCGGGCGACCGGGGACCGGCCTGTCAGGGGGGGCCGCCGCGAAGGTGGCCCCCTGCTATACTCGCCCCCTCCCCGAACAGGCGGGGCCCTCCCCGAACCCGCAGGAGAGCCGACGTTGTCCGAGGTCGGCGGCCCGTCGCGGTGAGACGAGCCGTCCCCAGGTCCGCCTCCCGGTGCCGTCCCGGCACCGACCGAGGGGGGCGTGCACCCGGCAGGTCCCTGGTCGCCCGGCCCGGGGCCTTTTTCGTTCCCCCGAGGACAGACCGATGCCGGCGACGGTGATCGTCGGGCTCCAGTGGGGCGACGAGGGCAAGGGCAAAGCCACCGACTTCCTGGCGCCCGAGACGTCCGTCGTCGTGCGCTACCAGGGCGGCGACAACGCCGGCCACACGGTCGTGCTCGGCGAGGAGGTGTTCAAGCTCCACCTCGTGCCGTCGGGCGTGCTCTCCGAGCACATCGTGCCGGTGATCGGCCCGGGCGTGGTGGTCAACCCGGCCACGCTGATCGCCGAGCTCGACGGGCTGGCCGCCCGCGGGATCGACGTGTCGCGGGTCCGGGTCAGCCATGCCGCCCACGTGATCATGCCCTACCACGTGGCCCTCGACCGGGTCCGCGAAGGGGGGCTCGGCCGCGGGGCCGTGGGGACGACGCAGCGCGGGATCGGGCCGGCCTACGCCGACCGGGCCCTGCGGACGGGGGTGCGCATCGAGGACCTGCTCGACGCCGCCGCGCTCCGCCGGAAGCTCGAACGGGTCGTGCCCGAGAAGAACGCGCTCCTGGCGCACCTCGGCGACACCGGCCAGCCCTTCATCGTGCCGGCTCTGGTCGAGACCGCGCTGACCTGGGGCGTTCGGCTCCGCGATCACGTGGCGGACACGACGACGCTCGTGCAGGACGCGCTGCGGGCCGGCCAGCATCTCCTGTTCGAGGGCGCCCAGGGGACGCTGCTCGACCTCGACCACGGCTCGTACCCGTTCGTCACTTCGTCCAGTCCGGTGGCCGGCGGCGCCTGCACCGGCGGAGGCCTGGGCCCCCTCCAGGTGACCGAGGTGATCGGGATCATGAAGGCCTACACGACGCGAGTCGGGGCCGGCCCGTACCCGACCGAGCTGACCGACGCGATCGGCGAGCGGATCGCCAGCCGGGGCCACGAGTTCGGCACGACCACCGGGCGGCGGCGGCGGGTGGGCTGGTTCGACGCGGTGCCGATCCGCTACGCAGTCGACGTCAACAGCGTCAGCAGCATCATCCTCAACAAGCTGGACATCCTCTCGGGGCTGCCGGAGATCCCGGTCTGCGTCGCCTACGAGATCGACGGCCGGCGGGTGGAGCGCTGGCCGGCCTCGGCCGAGGAGGTGAGCCGGGCGCGACCCATCTACGAGCGCTTCCCCGGCTGGCCGGAGGAGATCCACGATGCCAGGACGCCCGGCGAGCTGCCGCCGAATGCTCGCGCCTACGTCGATGCGCTCGAGGAGATCGCCGGGGTGCCGATCACCGTGGTCTCGGTCGGACCCGAGCGGACCCAGACGGTGATCCGGTCGCCGCGCAGCGGCAATGGCCCGGCGGCTGGGGAGGCGGCCCGATGACGGCCGCCACGCCCCATCGCATCCTCCTGGTCGGCGGCGGCGGTCGCGAGCACGCCCTGGCCTGGAAGCTCGCCGCCGAGCCGGGGATCGAGGCGCTGCTGGCTCTGCCCGGGAGCGACGGGATCGCGACTGTGCCGGGCGTGACCTGCCTGCCGGGCGACCCGCTCGACCCCGAGGCCGTGATGGCTGCAGCCCAGGCAGGCCGGGCTGACCTGGTCGTGGTCGGGCCGGAGGCCCCGCTGGCGGCCGGCATCGCCGACACGCTCGAGGATGCCGGGATCCCGGTCTTCGGGCCCGTCGCGGCCGCGGCGCGGATCGAGACGAGCAAGGCCTTCTGCCACGAGGTGGCCGAAGCGGCCGGCGTGCGCATGGCCCGGGCGGCCGCCTTCTCGGCGCTCGCACCGGCCCTCGTGTTCGCCCGCGATCTGGCGACCCGCGGCGAGGGAGTGGTGGTGAAGGCGGACGGCCTGGCGGCCGGCAAGGGTGTGTCGGTATGCGATGACGCGGCCGACGCCGAGGAAGCCCTGGGGGTCCTGTTCGCCGCCTTGCCGGCCGGGGTGGAGCCGGCCGGCCCGGTCGTCGTGGTGGAGGAGCGCCTGCGGGGGCCCGAGGCGAGCCTCATCGTCCTGGCGGACGGCGTCGATGCACTGGCCCTGCCGGCGGCGCGCGATCACAAGCGGATCGGGGACGGCGACACAGGCTCGAACACCGGCGGCATGGGCGCCTACTCACCGGTCCCGGACCTGTCCGACGAGTTGGCCGCGCACCTCGTGGCGACCGTCCACCGGCCGGTCGTGGCCGAGCTCGCCCGCCGCGGGGTCCCGTTCCGGGGCGCCCTCTATGCCGGCCTCATGCTCACCGCCGACGGCCCGGCGCTGCTCGAGTTCAACGCCCGCTTCGGCGACCCGGAGACGCAGGCGATCCTGCCGCGGCTGGCGATCCCGCTTGGGCCGTTGCTGCTGGCCGCCGCCCGAGGCCGGCTTGCCGAGGCGGCCGCGGAGGCCGGCATCACCGGTTCGCTGCTTCCAGCGGATCCGGGGGCGGCCGTGGCGGTGGTGCTGGCAGCGGCCGGGTACCCGGGCACGATTCGGCGGGGGGACGCGATCGACGGGCTGGCAGATGCAGCCGCCGGGGGCGCGCTCGTCTTCCACGCCGGGACGGCCCGCGCCGCCGACGGGCGCTGGATGACCGCGGGCGGCCGAGTCCTGGCCGTGGTGGGGAAGGGGCCCGACCTGCCGGCGGCCCGGGCCGCGGCCGAGCGTGCTGCCGGCGAGGTGCGCTGGACGGGGATGCAGCGGCGGCACGACATCGCCGCGGTGCTGCCCGCACGCGAGGTGCTGCCCGCACACAGCGCCCGGCCAACGCCCGCCACGTTCCCCGGCCCGGGAGGGCTGCCGTGATCCGGCGCTACACACGGCCCGAGATGGGCGCCGTCTGGAGCGACGAGGCCCGCTTCGCCGCGATGCTCCGCGTGGAGCTGGCCGTTGCGCGGGCGCAGGCCGCGGCCGGAAGCATCCCCGCCGAGGCGCTGGCGGCGATGGAGTCCCGTGCCGCCGTCGACGTCGACCGGATCGCCGAGATCGAGCGGACCACCGACCACGACGTGATCGCCTTCGTCAGCCAGGTTGCAGAGCGGATCGGGCCGGAGGGTCGCTATCTCCACCTCGGCCTGACCAGCAGCGACGTCGTCGACACCGGCCTCGCCCTCCAGCTCCGCGACGCGGGCGCGCTCCTGCTGCGCGACGTGGACGCCCTGCTCGCCGTGCTCGTCGGCCGCGCCCGGGCGGAGGCGAGCACCGTGATGATGGGCCGCACCCACTCCGTCCACGCCGAGCCCACCACGCTGGGGCTCAAGCTCGCCGGCTGGGCGTTCGAGGTCGCCCGCGACCGCGACCGCCTTGCCCGGGCGTTCGAGGACGCGGCGACCGGCAAGGTTTCAGGCCCGGTCGGGACCTACAGCCATCTCGGGCCGGGGATCGAGGCGGTCGTCCTGGCCGAGCTCGGCCTGGCCGCCGACCCGGTCAGCACCCAGATCGTGCAGCGCGACCGGCACGCGGCCCTGCTGGCCGCCATCGCCGTCACCGGCGGCTCGCTGGAACGATTTGCGACCGAGATCCGCAACCTCCAGCACACCGAGATCGGGGAGCTGGAGGAGCCGTTCCGCACCGGCCAGAAGGGCAGCTCGGCGATGCCCCACAAGCGCAACCCGATCACCTGCGAGCGGATCGCCGGGCTGGCCCGGCTGCTCCGGGGCTACGCCGGCGCCGCCCTCGAGAACCAGCCGCTCTGGCACGAGCGCGACATCAGCCACAGCTCGGCCGAGCGGGTGATCCTGCCCGACGCCACCATCCTGCTCGACTACATGCTGGCCCGGATGGCAGACGTGGTGGCCGGGCTGGTGGTCCGGCCGGAGCGGATGTGGGAGAACATCGAGCGGGGTCTCGGCCTCCATGCCAGCAGCCGGGTCCTGGTGGCCCTCATCGAGCAGGGTGGCATGTCGCGCGAGGAGGCTTACGCCATCGTCCAGCGCGACGCGATGATCGCGGCCGACGAGCGGAGGCCCCTGCAGGGCGTGCTGGCCACCGATCCGTCCGCCGCCAGCCGCCTCACCCTGGCCCAGCTCGACGCCTGCTTCGACGACACGGTCGTGCTTCGCCACGTGCCGGAGATGATCGCCCGCCTCGACGCGATCGATCCGGCCCGGCACGCGAGAGAGGTGGCGCGTGATGGCTCGCCTGCGGCCGGCCCGCAGCGAGACCCGGCTGCGCCTGGTCCGGGAGCGTCGAACGGGGGTGAGGCGGGATGACGCTGGCTGACGGTTTCGTGCGCTCCGGCAAGGTCCGCGACCTGTACGCGGTCGACGATGAGCGGCTTCTGCTCATCGCCTCCGACCGGGTCTCCGCGTTCGACGTCGTGATGCCGACGCCGATCCCCGACAAGGGACGCGTGCTCACCGGCCTGTCGCGCTTCTGGTTCCGCGAGACTGCCTGCCTGGTGGCAAACCACCTCCTCGAGACCGACCCGACCCGCCTGCCTGCCCCCTTTCGCCCCCACGTTGCCGGCCTGCGCGGCCGGATGATGCTCTGCCGCCGGGCGGAGGTCCTGCCGGTCGAGTGCGTCGTCCGCGGCTACCTCTCGGGCTCCGGCTGGAAGGACTACCGGTCGAGCGGCGTCGTCTCGGGACTCCGCCTGCCGCCGGGACTGCGCGAGAGCGACCGCCTGCCCGAGCCGCTGTTCACCCCCTCGACCAAGGCCGAGCGAGGCCACGATGAGCCGATCAGCTTCGACGCCATGGTCCAGCTGCTGCGCGGCGTGCGGGCCGACGGCGACCGGCTGGCCGAGCGCGTCCGCGACCTCTCGCTGCGGCTGTACCGCTACGGAGCGGCGGTCTGCAGGCGGGCCGGCATCATCCTGGCCGACACCAAGTTCGAGTTCGGGGTCGACCCGGGCAGCGGTGAGCTGCTCCTCGTCGACGAGGTGCTGACCCCCGACTCTTCGCGCTTCTGGGAGGCCGCCGCCTACCAGCCGGGGCGTCCCCAGGCCAGCTTCGACAAGCAGTTCTTGCGCGACTGGCTGGAGACGCAGCCGTGGGGCAAGACCCCGCCCGGACCGGCCCTGCCGCCCGAGGTGGTAGCGGGGACCCGCGAGCGCTACGTCGCCGCCTATGAGCGGATCACCGGGGCGAGCTTCACCCGCTACGTCGAGGAGGACGTCATCGGCCGATGAGCACTGCCAGCCAGGCCACCGCCAGCCAGGCCACCGCCAGCTTCTGCTTCGCGGTCAACGTCACGCCCAAGGAGGGCATCCTCGACCCGCAGGGCCGGGCGGTGGAGCAGAGCCTGCCCCACCTGGGCGTGAGCGGCGTCGGCGCGATCCGCGTCGGGCGCCGGGTGGAGCTGACCGTCGAAGCAGCCGATGAAGCCGCCGCCCGGGCCGTCGTGGAGCGACTGGCCGGCGAGCTGCTGTCAAACCCGCTGATCGAGCAGTACGGCATCGAGCTGATCGGCGGCGCCTCGTCGACCGGCAGCGGGCGATGAGCGGCGGCCGATGAGCGTCCGCGTCGGCGTCGTCGTCTTCCCGGGATCGAACTGCGACACGGACACGATCTGGGGCCTCCAGCGCGCGGGGGCCGAGGCGGTGGCGCTCTGGCACGAGGAGGCCGACCTGCACGGCGTTGCCGCGGTCGTGCTGCCCGGCGGCTTCGCTTACGGCGACTACCTGCGGGCCGGCGTGATCGCTCGCTTCTCGCCGGTGATGCGGGCGGTGTCGGCCTTCGCCGCCGACGGCGGCCTGGTGCTCGGGATCTGCAACGGCTTCCAGGTGCTGGCCGAGGCGGGCCTCGTCCCGGGCGCCCTGCTCCGGAACCGGAGCCTGCGCTTTGTCTGCCGCGAGGTGCTCGTCCAGCCGGCCCGGCAGGACACGCCGTTCACCACGGGGATCGCTCCAGGGAGCCTTCTCCGGCTGCCGGTCGCCCACGGGGAGGGCTGCTACTTCGCCGACGACGCGACCCTTGATGAGCTCGAGCTGTCGGGGCAGGCCTGGCTGCACTACGCCGCGGCCGACGGGACGATCGCTGCCGATCCGGACGATCCGGCCAACCCCAACGGCTCGGTCCGGGGAATCGCCGGGGTGACGAACGCGGCCGGCAACGTCGCCGGCCTGATGCCTCACCCGGAGCGCGCCGCGGAGGCGATCCTGGGCTCGGACGACGGCCTGCTGATCCTGCGCTCGCTCGTCGACGCGGCG
>JAGDMV010000063.1 GCA_017860675.1 Chloroflexota bacterium | reverse complement strand
TCCGCTCGAGGGGCCTGGAGACGACGCTCCTCTACGGCGTCGACGACATGGACCCGATGGACTCCCAGGCGCTGCTCACGCCGGACGCCGTCGAGCGCGAGATGGGCCGTCCCGTCGCCCAGGTTCCCGACATGGCCGGCGACTGCCACGCGAGCTACGCCCGGCACCACGCGCAGACGTTCATCGACACCTTCGCCGGCCTCGGCATCCAGCCCGACCGCTACTACTGGATGAGCGACATCTACCCGACGGGGGAGTTGGACCCATTCATCCGCACCGCGCTCGAGCGGGCCCAGGTCGTGCGCGACATCTACCGCCGCGTCTCGAGGGTGGAGCGCCCCGCGGGCTGGCTGCCCCTCAGCGTGGTCTGCCCGGCCTGCGGCAAGGTCGGCACGACGCTGGCCCGCGACTGGGACGGCGAGACGGTCGCCTTCGACTGCCTGCCCGACTACGTGACCTGGGCGCACGGCTGCAGCGCGTCCGGCCGGATCAGCCCGTTCGGCGGACGGGCGAAGCTGCCGTGGAACCTGGAGTGGGCGGCCCAGTGGAGCCTGTTCGGGGTGACCATCGAGCCATGCGGCAAGGACCTGGCCACCGCGGGAGGCTCCCGTGACCGCTCCGACGCCCTCGCCCGCGAGGTGTTCGAGCGCGAGCCGCCGCTCAACCTGGCCTACGAGTTCCTGAACATCGGCGGGCGCAAGATGTCGACCTCGAAGGGCCGCGGCGCCGCCGCTCACCACATCGCCGAGGCCGTCCCGCCCGAACCGCTGCGGCTGCTCTTCCTCCGGCCCCGGCCGAACCAGGCCATCGAGTTCGACCCGTTGGGAACCGATGCGATCCCGCGCCTGTTCGACGAGCTCGACCGACTCGCGGCCTCCGTCGCCGGCCGGCCGTTCCGCGGCGAGCTGCCGCCCGACGCGGACCGCCTGTACGCGTACGTGCAGGTCGATCCGGCGGTCGACCCGGCCGCAGCCGCCGCCGCCTACCGGCCGGCCTTCGCCCACCTCGCCCTGCTGGCCCAGATCCCGGGCGTCGACGTGGCCCGGCGGGTCGCCGAGGAGAAGGGCGCTCCACTCAGCCCCGACGAGGAGCAGATCCTGGCCACCCGCCTGGCGGCGGCGCGAGCCTGGCTCGCTGACTACGCGCCCGAGAGTGCGGTCGTCCGGGTCCGCGAGGACGGCCTGCCGCCCGAGGCGGACGCGCTCGACGGCGACCAGCGAGAGTACCTCCGGGCCCTTGCGGCGGCCGCGGACGGAGGAGCGGTTCCCGCGGTCGGGGTGCCGCGGCCCGCGGCCGCTCCGCCGCCGTTCGCGGACGGCGGCCCCCGCTCCGGCGACGACTGGCAGGACCTCGTGTTTTCCGTCGCAGCCGAGCGCGGCCTGCCGAACGGTCGCGCCTTCGCCGCCATCTACCTCGCCTTCCTGGGCCGTGCCAATGGCCCGCGGGCGGGCTGGCTGCTGGCCAGCCTTCCGCCGGGCTTCGTCCGGGAGCGGCTCCGGGCAGCGGCCGGCGGAGCCGTCTCGACACCCCAGCAGGATCCGGAGGAACGGGCATGAGCGTCGGGCTCCAGCGGCTCCGGGCGGAGCCGGACGTCATCCGCCGCGGCGCGGTCGACAAGGGCGAGGACCCGTCGATCGTCGACGCGGCGCTCGCCCTCGACGAGCGCCGGCGGGCGCTCCTGGCCGAGGGCGATGCCCTCAAGGCCGAGCGCAACCGGGTCTCGAGGGCGATCGGCGAGCGGATCCGTGCCGGGGCCGACCCGGCCGGGCCCGAGGTGGCTGCGCTGCGCGCCACCTCGGTGGCTGCCGGCGACCGCATCGCGACCATCGACGTCGAGCTGGCGGCGGCCGAGGCCGAGCTCGACGATCTCATGCTGCGTATCCCCAACCCGGCCGACGCGGACGTGCCCGTTGGTGACGCCGGCGCGAACGTCACCGTGCGGACCTGGGGGGAGCTCCTGCCCCGCTCGCAACCGCTCGGTGGCGAGGTCGGGGCGGATGCGCCGGCCGGTGGCGCCAGCTGGGAGCGACGGCCGCACTGGGAGGTTGCCGACACGCTCGGCATCATCGACCTGGAGCGCGGGGCGAAGATCACCGGTTCCGGCTTCCCCGTCTACCGCGGCGCCGGCGCGGCCCTCCAGCGCGCGCTGATCGACTTCTTCCTCGGCGTGCACACGCGCGAGAACGGCTTCGTGGAGATCTGGCCGCCGGCGGTCGTCAACGCGGCCTCGGCCCGGGGCACGGGCCAGATCCCCGACAAGGAGGACCAGATGTACGTCGTCGGCCGCGACGACCTCTACCTGGTCCCGACTGCCGAGGTGCCGGTGACCAACCTCCACCGCGACGAGATCCTCGAGGCTGCCGACCTGCCGATCCGCTACGCGGCCTACACGCCGTGCTTCCGACGCGAGGCCGGCGCGGCCGGGGCCGACACGCGGGGCATCGTCCGGATCCACCAGTTCGACAAGGTCGAGATGGTCCTGTTCACCCGGCCGGAGGAGTCCTCGGCGGCCCTGGAGTGGATGACCGGGCGGGCCGAAGACCTCCTTCGGCGCCTGGGCCTGGCCCACCGCGTCGTGCTCATGGCGACCCGCGACATGGGCTTCGTCCAGGCGAAGAAGTACGACCTTGAGGTCTGGGCCCCCGGCGTGGAGCGCTGGCTCGAGGTGAGCTCGTGCTCCAACTTCCGGGATTACCAGGCCCGCCGGATGGCGATCCGCTACCGGCCGGCACCGGGTGCGCGTCCCGAGCTGGTCCACACCCTCAACGGCTCCGGGCTGGCCCTGGCCCGGGTGGTGGCAGCCATACTCGAGGCCTGCCAGCTGCGCGACGGCTCGGTTGTCGTGCCCGAGGTCCTCCGCCCCGCGATGGGGATGGAGCGGATCGTCCGCTCCTCGGCAGGCCGCTAGGCGAGGAGACGCCGCGACTGCCCGTGGCAGCCGAGACCGCCGGGCCGTCGCGTGGGCGAACTACGGCAACAGCGACGGGAAACGCGGCTCCCACAGCCGCGCCAGATCGCGCGGGTCCGCCTCGTCGAGGGAGGCGATGAGCTCGCGCGTCGAGCCCAGCCCGAAGCGGTGCGCGTCGAGGTAGCTCCGCAGCGCCCGGAAGAAGGCCGTGCTGCCGACGCGCTTGCGGACGTCGAGCAGCAGCCGGCCGCCCTGCACGTAGACGATCTCGAAGTAGCAGCCCGCCGAGTACGCGTAGATGGATCGGTCCAGGCGGGCCGTCGCGCAGCGGCTGGCCCGGAACGAGCCGGTAACGTAGCGGGCCAGGAAGTCACCGGGCGCCTCGTCGGCGAACGGCTGGCGGGCCTGGTCGTTGCCGGTCAGGCCGTAGAACCACTGGTGGGCGATCTCGTGGGCGACCAGCCAGGACAGGTTCCCGCCGGACACGCCGCGCGGGATCCAGATCGCCCCCGGTGACTCGACACCGAAGCCGCCGGCAGTCTGCGCCACCGACAATGTCGGCCAGGGATACGGCCCGAGGAGCGCCTCCAGCCTGGCCAGCGAGCGCGCCGCCTGGCCGAGGAGGAGACTGCGGGCTGCCGCCGTGCGGGCGAAGACGTGCACTTGAGTGTCGCCCACCCACCGAGAGGCCACGCTGAAGCGGGTGTCGGCGACGAGGTTCAGGTCCCGCACGTTCGAGCCCTCGAACACCTGGGTCTTCCGGTCGGCCGAGACGGAGGTCCGGCGGAGGTTCGTCGAGATCCGGGTCACCCGGTCGCAGGTGACCGTCAGCCGGACTGAGGGGCTCGACGCCGTCACGAACGGGTCCCCGTGGTTCGGCCGGTCGAACGGGCGGGCCGCGCTGATCCAGGGCAGCCAGCGGTACGCGGCGAACGTGCCGCCGGCGGCGGTGAACAGCCAGCGGCTGCCATCGAGTCGGGTCCCGAACCGCGCCCTGAAGGAGAGCCGGATGGTCGCACCCGCCCCGTCGGGCAGGACGCCACCGAGCGGCAGGCGGATCGTCTGGTCGCTGATCGACGGGGTCACCGGCTGGCCGTCCACGCTGGCCGCGGTGATCTGCAACCCACCCAGGCGAGCCAGCACCGTGTTGAGGTCGAGCCGGTCGATCGGGCTTCCCGAACGGTTGACGATCTCGATCGTCTCCGCCGCCGACAGGCGGTACGTCGCCATGCTCAGGGCCAGGCGCACCTCGTAGCGCGCCTCGACGGCAAGGCTGGCCCGGTTGACAGCGCCCGGCACGATCCCGCCTTCGGCGGCGACCGGCAGGGGCACGGCCAGTGCGATCGTGACACAGCCGAGGGCCGCGAAGAATCTCGCCAGGCGCACTGTCATCCCCGATCCGGGTTGTCCAGGGTGGGCACACCAGGCCGACCCCGGCAAGGCCAATCATCGCACCCGAAGCGCCGCGGGCAACCCGGGACCATGGGGCCAGTACCCGGCGGGACCGCCGGGCCGTGGTCACGCGCGCCGCCGGCAGCCATCCTCGCCCGGCAGATGCCGAGCCGCACCCTCTGCGCCGCGCTGGCCGTCCTCGCGGCGCTCACCCTCGCGACATCCGTCGCCGCACCTGTCGAGGCGCGAGACCCGGTCCGCAAGGCCGAGCCCCGGCGGGTGACTCCGTACCGCCCGGGGCGGGCGATGACGCCCGACACCGACATCCTGTCGCGATCGGGCTACGCCGCCTGGATGATCGACGAGTACCTCGCGGCCAACACGCCGCTGCCGCGGCTCGGACACGCGTTCCTCGAGGCCGAGCGGCGGTACGGGCTCAACGCCCGCTACTTCGTCGCCCACGCCATGCTCGAGTCGGGCTTCGGCGGGTCGGACATCGCCCGCTTCAAGCGGAACCTGTTCGGCTACGGCGCGGCCGACCGAGACCCGTACGGCATGGCCGTCGCCTACCGCTCGCACGCGGCGGGGGTCCTGGCGGTCGCGGCGCGCGTGCGCGCGAGATATCTCTCACCGAGCGGACGATGGTGGCGCGGCTTCACCACCCTGCGGGCGGTCAACCGCTACTACGCGTCGGACCCGCACTGGGCGGACAAGATCGCCTCGATCGCCAACTCGATGGACGGGTGGATCGTCACCCTCCGGGAGCGCCGGTTGCGCTTCGGGACTCCACGGGTTGCGGCCGCCATCCGGGCCGGAGGGGGGGCCAGGGTCGTCGTTCCATGGAGCGCCCGCAGAGGTGCCCGCCTGCCGACGGTGGTCCGCTTCGCAGTCCGCTGGACACCGCTGGCGGTGGTCGAGGCGACGGCCGACGATCCTGCCGTGTCCGCCGGCACCGGCTGGACGCTCGTCGCGCGGTCGATCAGCGGCCGCACCGTGCGCCTTTCGGTCCGCGCGCCCGGCCAGCCGGGGCTCTGGCGGCTGGAGGTGGAGGCGCGCGACAGCGACGGCAGGTTGCTGCCGGCAGCCGATCGTCCGCCGGTCCGCTCGGTCGCCGTCCGCGTGGCGGCGCCCTCCGAGGCAGCGGTGCGCGTCGAGGTTGGAGACGGCGGGTTTCTGGAGGCGACGGTCGTCGCAGCCGGCGGCGGGACGTTGCCGGCAACGGGACCGACCGGAAGGGCGACCGTGATCGAGGCCTGGGCCCTGCCGCTTGACGCGTCCAAGCCCGCCCGCCGGCTGTTGCTGACACCCCTCGGGCGGGGGCTGGCGAGCGGCAAGGCGCGCACGGTCAGGTTCAAGGCGCCCGGGACACCGGCTGTCGTGGTCGTGCGCGTCGCCGGCGAGCCTGGGGCGCTCGACCGCAGCGTCCCGGCCGTCGCCCTCGTGGGCCGCGGACGGGGGAACCGCCCGGTTCTCACCCCGCTCAGCGTCACCAGCCCGCGCGACGACGCGCTCCTCGGTCGCGAGGCGGCCGAGCCCGATCCGCTCGCGCCGAGGCCCGCGGACTCCTCGGGCGCCGTGGCGGTGATGGTCGCGGTGGACGCCACTCGCCCCGCTGACGACGAGGTCGGGGCGGACGCGATCGGGGCCGTCGCCGGCGAGCCCGAGGATCGGCCGGCCGGCCCGGTCCGGGTCCTCGTCCGCACCCTTGGCGTGCTCCCGGCGGCGGACGCATCGCCGACCGGGCACCTGCTCCCCGTCCCCGACCTGCGGCCCGCCGACGGATCGACCAGCCTGCTGGCGGACGGCATCCCCGAGGGTGTCCGGCTGGTGGTCGCCGCCCTCGTGCCGGCCGGTGCCGCCGACGCCAAGCCAGACTCCGTGCGTGCCGCCTGGATCGTGGTCGGCCGCGCGGCGGCCGCACCGGGCACGCCGGCCGAGTAGCGGGTCGGGCGGCCGCGGACGCCAGTCACCGGCGACCACCGATCGGCCGTGTCGGCGGCAGCGGCCGCGGTACCATCCCAGTTGCCGCGGAGAGGTGCCGGAGCGGTTGAACGGGGCAGTCTTGAAAACTGCAGGGCCTTAGCGCCTCGTGGGTTCGAATCCCACCCTCTCCGCCACGGTCTGGGGAACGAGGCCGGCCCACCTGCGCCTTCGTGTCCGGCGCGGCATCGTGATCGCCCGTGCTCACCGCCCTTTGGCCACCGCACCGGTGCCGCCCTCGCCGCGCGGTACGCCGGGACGCTGCGGGTTCAGCCGGTCCGGCCGTCGCCGTTCGCCCCGGCCGAGCGGGCGTCCTCCCGCGCGTACCAGGACATCAGCGCCGCCGGCGCGAGGCCTCGCCGGAGCAGGTCGGCCATGATCCGCATCGGCCGGTCCACGTGGCGGAAGAACGCGGTGTAGCCGGCGCACAGGTAGTTGAGGCCGGGCTCACCGTCGGCCGACTCGATGAAGCGATCCTTCGGGCAGCCGCCGTGACAGGCGAAGCGGACCTCGCAGGAACGACACTGCCCGGGGAGCGTGTCGCGCTTCGCCAGCCCGAACAGGCGCTGCTGCTCGGAGGCCACGAGACTCGCCAGCGGCGTGTCCGCGATGTTGCCGAGCCGATAGGCCTCCTCGACGAAGTGGTCGCACGAGTAGAGATCGCCGTTGTGCTCCATGGCGAGGGCCGTCCCGCAGGTCTCGGCGTGGACGCAGAGCGTCGGCGCCTCGCCGTACCAGCTGGCGAGGGCCACGTCGAGCATCTGGACGAAGACCTCGCCGATGTCGCGCCGGACCCACTCCTCGAACACCCCGATGAGGAACGAGCCGTACTGCTCGGCCGTCACCGAGCGATCGGTGACGAGCGGTCCCTGCTGGCGGTAGAGCGGCCGGTCACGCCAGGATCGCCACGGCGGGTGCTGCGCCTGGCCGGGAGCCAGCCCCAGCGTGGAAAGGGGCACATCCGTGCGCGGCGCGGGCAGGCGCTCCACGATCGGGATGAACTGCATGAACCGTGAGCCGCAGTCGTCGCGCAGGAAGCGGTACACCTCGACCGGGTGGTCGGCATTGGCCCGGTGCAGGGTGGTCAGGGTGTTGTACTCGACACCATGTGCCCGCAGTCGCTGGAGCCCCGCGGCGACTCGCTCGAAGGTCGGCCTCCCGCCCCGGTCGACGCGGTAGGCATCGTGCATCGCCGGCGGCCCGTCGATGCTGATGCCGACAAGGAAGTCGTTGGCCTTGAAGAACGCGGCCAGCTCGTCGTCGATGAGCGTCCCGTTGGTCTGGATCGTGAAGTCGACCGCCATCCCCGGCGGCCGGTACCGCTCGACGAGCTCGACCGAGCGACGGAAGAAGTCCACCCCCATCATGGTCGGCTCGCCACCCTGCCAGGCGATGTTCACGTAGGGGACCTGCTGGGCCTCGATGACCTGGCGGATGTACTCCTGGAGCAGGTCGTCGGCCATGCGGAAGCGGCTGCCCGGGTACAGCATCTCCTTGGAAAGGAAGAAGCAGTACGAGCAGTCCAGGTTGCAGGTGGCCCCGGTCGGCTTGGCCAGAAGGTGGAAGCCGGGCGGTCCCTCGGCCGGCGTCATGCCCACCGCCGGGACGTGGTCTGGGGCGGATCCAGGCACGGGCTCCACGCGCTCGCCCGGGCAGACGCCAGGGGTCCAACGCCGGTGGAACCGGCGGGTCGACCTCCCGGTCGGCCGGCTCGTAGCATTCGAGCGCGGCCTCGACATCGTAGCCGGCAGCCAGCGCGATCCTCGGTGCCGCCGAGATGAACCGGGCGGACTCGACCGGTCCCGCCACCGCGACCAGGACGGCAAGCAGATCCTCGAGCCCCGCGCCGGCCAGCTCGGCTGCGTCCACCGCGGCCCGGAAGGATGACGATGGCGCGTCCAGGGCGACCAGGGCGCCGATACGGAGCAGCGTCTCCGTGCGCAGGTCGAGACGGTGCAGCCCGAGTGCGTGCGCCTCGGGGTCGGCGATGGCCGTGACGAAGCCCGGCTCCCCGATGGTCAGCCGGCGAAGGGCGTCCTCTGCGCACGTCGTCATCGTCTCACCTCTTGCCGGGCGGCACAGCCTGCTGCCGGGCGAGGCAGCCTGCCGCACAGCCTGCCGCACCGCGGCGACGAGACTGTTGGGGTACCCGGGACGCCACGGGGCATCACCGTGCAGGGGTGAAGTGGAGCCACCGGCGCGTCGCGGGCCACGGCAGCCCGGGCTACGATTCGTCGCTCGACTGCTCGCACAGGGAGGACGACGATGGACGCTCGCGACGCGCCGGGTCGGGCGCCCGACACCAAGCCGCAGGTGGGCGACTCGACGACCTGGCGCCGATCGAACCTTCGAGCCGCGCTCGGGCGCATCGGCGTCTGGAGCTTCGCCCTGCAGGCGAACGGCGCGGCGACCGAACGTCGCGCTGTCGCGGCCTGGGAGGCGCTCGGCTACCGCTCGATCTGGTTCCCCGAGAGCCTCGGCAGCAAGGAGGCGTTCGCCCATGCCGGTCTCCTGCTGGGGGCGACCTCGCAGGCGGTCGTGGCAACCGGGATCGCCAGCATCCACGCCCGCGATCCGATGGCGACGGCGAATGGTGCCCGCACCCTGGCCGAGGCGTACCCCGGCCGCTTCGTCCTCGGCCTGGGCGTCAGCCACGCGCCGTCGGTCGCCCAGCGCGGCGGCGCGTACGGGCGGCCGATCGAGCGCATGGCGGCCTACCTCGACGCGATGGAGACCGTCGCCTTCGCGGCGCCCCCGCCGGCCGAGCCGGTCCCCGTCGTGCTGGCCGCCCTCGGCCCGCGGATGCTCGAGCTGGCTGCGGCCCGCACCGACGGAGCCCACTCGTACTTCGTCCCGCTCGAGCACACGGCCATGGCCCGGGAGCGCCTCGGGCGTGAGCCGCTGCTTGTCGTGGAGCAGACGGCCGTTCTCGACACCGACCATTCCCGCGCCCGCGCGACGGCTCGCACCTTCGCCGCCCGCTACCTGGGGCTCGAGAACTACACCGACAACCTGCGCCGCCTGGGCTGGAGCGACGAGGACATCGCCGGGGGCGGCAGCGACCGGCTGATCGACGCCGTCGTCGTCCAGGGCGACGCTGCGGCCATCGCCGATCGCGTGCGCGCCCACCTCGACGCCGGCGCCGACCACGTCTGCGTCCAGCTCCGGGCCCCGGATCCAGCGGACCTCTGC
>JAGDMV010000200.1 GCA_017860675.1 Chloroflexota bacterium | reverse complement strand
CCGACCCCGCGACCCTAGGAGGAGGCGAACAGCGGCCAGCGCCGTCGCCCCGCGCGCCCGCGACGGCGCCGCCGGGCGGCCCGCTCACCGGACCCCGCCATGACCGACCAGATCAACGTCCTCATCGTCGATGACATCGCCGAGACACGCGACCACCTGGCGAAGCTGCTCAGCTTCGACTCGGATATCGCGGTCGTGGGTGTGGCTGCCTCCGGCGAGGAGGCGCTCGAGCTGGCGGTGCGGCTGCGGCCGGACATCGTCCTGATGGACATCAACATGCCCGGCATGGACGGGATCACCGCCACCGAGCAGCTGTCGGGCCGCGTCCCGACCGCGGCCACGATCATGATGTCCGTCCAGGGCGAGGCCGACTACCTTCGGCGCTCGATGCTGGCCGGGGCCCGCGAGTTCCTGGTCAAGCCGTTCAGCAGCGACGAGCTGACGGCCTCGATCCGCCAGGTCTACGCGCGGGAGCGCGAGAAGATCGGCCGGATGGCGGTGGCCGCGCCGGTCCTTGCGGCCAACGGCGAGCCAGGCCGGATCGTCGCCGTCTTCTCGCCCAAGGGCGGCGTTGGCCGGACGACGATCGCAGTGAACCTCGCCATCGGGGCGGCCGGCCAGGCCGGCTCGGTGGTCCTCGTCGACGGGTCGTTCCAGTTCGGCGACGTGGGCGTCCTGCTGAACCTCAACCCCCGCACCAAGTCGATCGCCGACCTGGTGCCCGAGCTGGAGGCCGGCGGCGACCCGGAGTCGCTCGACACGTTCATCGTCGACCACTCGTCGGGCCTCAAGGTCCTCCTTGCGCCGCCCACCCCGGAGATGGCGGAGCTGGTCACGGCCTCGTCCGTCAGGCGCGTGCTCGAGGCCCTCCGGGCCCGCTTCGACCTAGTCGTCGTCGACTGCGGGGCCGCCTTCAACGACCCGACATTGGCCATCCTCGACATGGCCGACACGATCCTCGCCGTCCTGACGCTGGAGATCACCAGCATCAAGAACATCCGCCTGTTCCTCGAGGTGGCCGAGCAGCTCGGCTACGCCAGGGACAAGGTTCGGCTGGTCCTCAACCGGGCCGACTCGGCGCTGGGCATCCGCGTCGCCGACGTGGAGCACTCGCTCGGCCGCAAGGTCGACCACTCGGTGGTGAGCGACGGCAAGAGCGTCGTCCTCGCCCTCAACCGGGGCGTGCCCTTCATCGTCTCGAACCGGGACGCCCAGGTGTCACAGGATGTCCGGCGCATCGCCGACGCGCTGGCCGGCACGCTCGCCGGTGATCGAGCGGAGGAGCAGCGCCCGGCCGCCCGCCGGTCGCTGCTGGCCTGGCGATGAGCACCACGCGTGAGCTGACCCCCACGGGGGCCTGAAGGGTGGGTGGCAGATGTCCCTGCTGAAGCGAATCGAGAGCGCCAAGCCCGCCGGCGGGCCGGCTCCGGCGGCGCCCGCCGGCATGCCCGCCCCGGCTCCCCCGTCGGGTCCCCCCGCCCCCGGGGCGCCCTTGCCGCCCACGCTGGCCCCGACCCCGCGCGTGCTCACCAGCACGCCCGCGCGCGAGTCGTTCCGCGACGTCAAGTTCCGGATCCAGACCCGCGTCATCCAGGACCTCGACCCCAAGCTCGACCTGTCCAACCAGGTCGAGGTGCGCCGCCAGATCGAGGAGATCTTCGGCAAGGTCATCGACGAGGAGGGCCTGGCCCTGACCCGCGCCGAGCGGGTAAGGATGCTGGAGCAGATCACCGACGAGATCATCGGCCTCGGGCCGCTCGAGCCGCTCCTGCGCGACGAGGGCATCACCGAGGTCATGGTCAACGGGCCGCGCCAGGTCTACATCGAGCGGGCCGGCAAGATCGAGCTGACCAACGTCGTCTTCCAGAACGACGACCACGTGATGCGGATCATCGACCGGATCATCGCCCCGATCGGCCGCCGCGTGGACGAGTCCAGCCCGATGGTCGACGCCCGGCTGACCGACGGCTCGCGGGTCAACGCCATCATCCCGCCGCTGTCGCTGGTGGGTCCCGTCATCACGATCCGGAAGTTCGCCGCCTCCCCCTTCACGGTGGACGACCTGATCAGGTTCGGGACGGCGACGCCGGAGATGTTCGATTTCCTCAAGGCATGCGTGGAGGCGCGGCTCAACATCTTCGTCTCCGGCGGCACCGGCTCGGGCAAGACGACGACCCTCAACGTCCTGTCGTCGTTCATCCCCGGGGACGAGCGGATCATCACCATCGAGGATGCGGCCGAGCTCCAGCTCCGCCAGGAGCACGTCGTCACCCTGGAGGCGCGCCCGCCGAACATCGAGGGCAAGGGCCAGATCCCCATCCGGGAGCTGGTCCGCAATGCGCTGCGGATGCGGCCCGACCGGATCATCGTCGGCGAGTGCCGTTCGGGCGAGGCGCTGGACATGCTCCAGGCCATGAACACCGGCCACGACGGCTCGATGTCGACCGGCCACGCCAACAGCCCGCGCGACATGCTCAGCCGGCTCGAGACGATGGTCCTGATGGCCGGCGTGGATCTGCCGCTGCGGGCGATCCGGGAGCAGATCGCCTCGGCCGTCGACCTCATCGTCCACCAGGCCCGCCTCAAGGACGGCTCGCGCAAGATCACCAACATCACCGAGGTCCAGGGGATGGAAGGTGACGTGATCGTCATGCAGGACGTGTTCATCTTCGAGCAGACCGGCGTGACCGAGGGACGCATCCACGGCCGGCTCAAGCCGACCGGCATCCGCCCCAAGTTCGTCGAGAAGTTCGAGGTCATGGGCATCCACCTGCCGCCGGGCCTCTTCGGCTTCGTCTACTAGGACGCGGGCGGGGAGGCGGCCATGGACATGCTCGGGCTGATCGTCGCCGGGGCGCTTGCCCTGGGGATCGTGCTCATTTTCGCCGCCCTGGCGCGCGGCCGCTCCGGCACCGGCATCGACGAGCGGCTCGACCGCTACGCGGCCGGCAAGCCGGAGCAGGCCGAGGCTGCCGCACCGACCGGCCAGGGAGCGATCGGCGACATGATCGCCCAGAGCGCTGCCCTGGCCCAGCTCAACCGGGCCGTCGAGCAGCGCGACTTCGGGGCGAACATGTCACGCGAGCTGGCCCGGGCGGACCTCAAGCTCAAGGTCAGCGAATACCTGCTGATCTGGGCGGGGGCGATCGTCGGCGTGCCGGCCGTGATGTTCGTTCTCGGCTTCGTCTTCCCCTCGCTCCAGAACCCGCTGGCCCTCCTGATCGGGGTGCTGGTCGGTGTCTTCCTGCCCCGCTGGTATGTCCACCGCCGCCAGAAGAAGCGGCTGAATGCCTTCAACAAGCAGCTGCCGGACACGATCGTCCTGATCGCCAACGCCCTGCGGGCGGGTTCGTCGTTCCTCCAGGCGATCGAGCTGGTGGTGCGCGAGTCGCACCCGCCCATCTCGACCGAGTTCCAGCGGGTGATCCGCGAGGTGAACCTCGGCCTGCCGTTCGAGCAGGCGCTCGAGAACATGGTCCGCCGGGTCCAGTCGGAGGACCTCGAGCTGATGGCCACCGCCATCTCGATCCAGTACCAGGTGGGCGGCAACCTGGCCGAGATCCTCGACTCGATCGCCTTCAC
>JAGDMV010000199.1 GCA_017860675.1 Chloroflexota bacterium | reverse complement strand
TGAGGGCCTGGCCACCGTAGGAGAAACGCGCCATGCCCGAAGTCTAGCGGTCCGCCCGGGCGGTCCCGGTCGATGGGGGTCGGGCCGGCGCGGCGGGCGATCCCGGGTGGATCCAGGCGACCGGTGCCTGCCGCCCTGGTACGCGGCGCGCCGGCGTCAGCGTGTGCTCGGGGCCCGGCGGCCGGTCGGCCCGGTTGATCGTCAGCGGCCGGTCGCGGCGCGCTCCAGGCGACGCTGGAAGCGCTCGACCTGGCCGGCCGTGTCGACGATCATCTGCTTTCCGGTGAAGAACGGGTGGCAGCTGCTGCAGATGTCGACGCGCAGGTCGGGCCGGGTGGACCCGACCACGAACTCGGTTCCGCACGAGGCGCAGTGAACCTGGGCCGCGTGGTACTTGGGGTGGATCTTCGGCTTCATCGGAGCCTCGCTCAGGCGCCCGCGGCGGGCGCAGTCTCGACGGCGACCTCGAGCGGCTCGACCCGGACCCGCTTCTTGCTGCGAGTCGCGTGCTCGAACCGGACCTTGCCCGTGACCGTGGCGAACACCGTGTAGTCGCGGCCGAGGCCGGTGCCGGTGCCGGCCAGGAACGTCATCCCCCGCTGGCGGACGATGATCGAACCAGCCGGCACGAGCTGGCCGTCGCCGGCCTTCACGCCGAGGCGCTGGCCGACCGAGTCGCGACCGTTCCTGCTGCTGGAACCTGCCTTCTTGTGCATCGCTCAGTCTTCCTTCTTGGGTTCGCGGGCTCGCCGGGGCTTTGCTGCCGCGTCGACATCGGCCGGTTGCGCCTCGACCGCGGCGGCGGGCTCGGGTGCGGGCTCGGGCGCGGGCTCGGGCGCGGGCTCGGGCGCGGCCTCGGCGGCTGCCTCGGGCGACGCGGTGGCGGGCTCGATCTCGGGAGAGGATGGCTTGGGAGCGGCCTCCGCGGCGGGCTCGGGAGCAGCCTCGGCGGCGGGCTCCGGCTCCTCGGCCGTCTCGGGCTCCTCGGCCGTCTCGGCTGCCGGCGCTGCGGTTCGCGCCCGGCGGCGCGGCTTCTTCGGGGCCTCGGCCTCCTCTGCGGCCGCGGCGGCCTCCTCGGCGGCCTTCGCCTTCTCGGCCAGGCTGGCTGCGAGGGCTGCATCGGCGGCGGCGCGAGCCGCGGCCTCCTCGGCTGCCTCTTCGCGGGCCCTGGCCCGGCGTTCGTCCTCGGCGGCAAGCTCGGCGGCGGCACTCCGCTTCCCGAGCCGGACGTCGGTGATCCGCAGGATCGTGTAATCCTGGCGATGGCCCTTCTTGACCCGCCGGCGCGCCTTCGGCTTGTACTTGAAGCTGATCACCTTCTCGCCGCGGTCGGTGCGCAGGACGGTGGCCTTAACGGCGGCACCGTCCACCAGCGGGCGGCCGATGGCGGCCTCGTCGGCGTCGGCGACGAGCAGGACCCGATCCAGGATGATCTCCTGGCCGGGCTCGACGTCGAGCAGCTCCACCGCGAGCTCGGTTCCGACCTCGACGCGGTACTGCTTCCCGCCGGTCTCGATGACTGCGTACATGGGTCCTTCCGGGGGTTCTGCTGACGGTGGCACCGGCGGCCGAGGATGGCGCGCGGAGGCTGCCGGGCGGGCCGGGGCGCGAATGCGGAGTGTACGGCGGCGATGCGGCCCGGTCAAACGCGGCTTGTCGCGACACCCGGATCGTCGCCGAGCGCGGCTCGCCGTCCCGGGTATGGCTGGCAGGCGAGGCGCCGAGCGCTCGATCGACCGCCCACGGGCGCCGCGACCGTCCGCCGCCTACACCACCAGGTCGCGCGTGCGGAACCGCCACACCGCCAGGCCCCAGCCGACCAGCGCGATGACCGCCAGCACCGCCAGGTCGCCCCATGGCAGGGTGCCGGCCGATATCGTCTCGGTCGTGTCGAGGTAGTGGAACAGTCCCAGGTAGCCGAGCGCCTCGAAGTCGGGCTGGATCTGGACGACCACGTTGAGCAGGTACATGGCGATGAGCAGGCCGGCCACGATCCCGGCCGCCCGGCCGCGCGACAGGGTGAGCACCGCCAGCAACATCGTCAGCCCGGCGATCGCGGCGCCGAAGGCGACGAGGGCGGGCACCGCCAGCAGGAACCGGCCCGCGTCGAACGGCGCCGCCACGGCCAGGCCGACCACGAGCAGCCCGACCACGGTGGCGAGAGCGACGACGAGCAGGCCGATCCCCTGGTCGAGGATCGAGGCGATCGCCAGGCTTGTCCGCCGAAGCGGGGTCGCCAGCGGTTGCTCAACCCAGCCGCGCTCGGCGTCGGCCGCGGTGGCCCGGGTGCCGATGATGATCGCCAGGATCGCGGCGATGATCGGCCACAGCCAGCTGGCGATGTAGGTGGTGAAGAACACGCCGGGATCGGTGAGCGTCCCGGTCATGCCGAAGGCGAGCAGGAACTCCTTCGGGAAGACCTTCATGTACTCGTCGAGGAGGGCCTGGTTCTCGGCCAGGACCGGGTACATCGCCCCCATGATCCCGCCATAGGCCAGGGTCACCACGGCCATCCCGACGACGAGGGTCCGGCTGCGCCGGAGCTCGAGCAGAAGGGTGGAGACGGTCATCGCCCGGCCTCCTCGCGTCCATTCACTGGGCGATCGACGCCGCCGGCCGGGACAGGCACCACTCCGGCCGGGGAGCCGCCGGTCGCGCCGTTGGCGGCCCGCCCGCCCGACCCGGCCACGTCCCCCTCGTAGAAGCGGTAGAAGACGTCCTCGATGTCCGGCGTGGTGATGGCCACGTCGAGCACGTCGAGTGCGCCGAGGCGGCGCAGGAACGGGTTCACGTCACCGCGGATCATCACGTGCACGTCGCGCCCAGAGCTCATCACCTGGCGAACGTTGGGCAGGTCGAAGGCGCCGGACGGAGCCGGCGCGTTGAGCACCAGGTTGACCGAACGCCAGTGTTCGCCGAGCAGCGACTGGACGGTGGCGATCTCGACCAGGCGCCCTTCCCTGATGATCCCCACCCGGTCGCAGCTCCGCTCGACCTCCTGGAGGTTGTGCGAGGAGATGAACGTCGTCCGTCCCTGGGCGCGCGCCTCGGCGATCAGCCCCAGGAACTGGCGCTGCATGAGGGGGTCGAGGCCGGTGGTGGGCTCGTCCATGATCAGCAGCGGCTCGTTGCCCATGAACAGCTGCACGACGCCGACCTTCTGGCGGTTCCCGCGCGACAGCTTCCTGACCTGGACCGTGACGTCGAGATCCAGCCGCTCGGCAAGCGGCCGCCATGAGCCCCGCGGGAGCCCACGAAGCCCGCCGAGGTGATCGAGAAGCCGGGCTGCGGTCAGCTCCCCGAGGTAGACGGGCTCGCCCGAAAGGTAGGCGAGACGGCTGTGCAGGGCCGACGCGTCACGCCAGGCATCCAGCCCGAACACCCGCGCGCTGCCGGCGCTCGGCCGCATGAAGCCGAGCAGCATCCGGATGGTGGTGGTCTTGCCCGCTCCGTTCGGTCCGAGGAAGCCGAAGACCTCGCCCTCGTCCACGTCGAGCGAGACGTCCACGATGCCCCGGCGGCGTCCGTAGTGGCGGGTGAGGCCGCGCAGCTCGATCGCCGTGGTCATGTCGATCCTCCGCTGGCTCGAACCGGGTCGCCCCGGGAGGCCCAAACGCGCAGTCTCCTCCCGGCGTCCGCGCTGCCCTAGGGCCGAAGGGCCGCATCCACGGCACCGGACGGCCCGACAGGCAGCCGGGCCGGACCAGCAAGCGGAGGCAGGCCCGGGCTCAGCCCCCGGACGTGCCGGCAGGCCTCTCGTCGAGGAGCAGGCGCTCGCGGACGATCGAGCGCACCGCCAGCGGCGTGCCGATCTCCTCGGCCAGGGCTGCCAGCACCTCCTCGGGTCGTCCGGTCGCGTCGGAGGTGTGCCGGAGGCGCATCACCAGGATGCCGGCAGGGCCGCCCGGCTCCGTGTCCTCCCAGCGGCTCACCTCGAGCCGGTCGACCAGTGGTCGCAGGTCGTAGGGCACGGTCCGCCTCTCGCGCCGCCGCTCGCGGGGAAGAGAGCGTGCGGCTAGCAGGCGGGCCACCGCTGCTTCGACCGCCGCCCTCGGCGCCCCCTGTGCGTCCAGCCGGTACTCGGCGCCCCTGACCGCCGCCGGCGCCGCGATCGCCCCGAGCCAGACGTCGTGCAGATCGACGAGGGTCACGCCGGCCGGGAGGGCGGCAACGAGTCGGGCCCGGGCCTCGGCGATGGGAAGGCGCTCGGACAGGTAGATGTCCACGACCTCGCGCTCGCCCGCGATTCCGAGGGGAAGCGGGGCAGCCTGGGTGATCCGGAGTCCCCGGCCGCCTGC
>JAGDMV010000198.1 GCA_017860675.1 Chloroflexota bacterium | reverse complement strand
CGCGGTCGAGCCAGCGGCGCAGGGCGTACTTGGTCTGGTAGAGGCCGATGTCGGGCATGGCCGTGCCTCCGGCTGTGGGGCGATGGAGGTGGGGCTCGGCTTCGGTGGCGCCCGCGGCGGCGGGGACGCCCCGGGCGGCGGGCGCGCGCGAGACGTCGGCGACGCGCGCGACGTCGACGCGCGCGACGTCTCGGACACGCGCGGCGTCCAGCGCACGGAGAGCGGCACCCATGCGCTCCGTGAGCGATCGCGAGTCCTCGGTGGCGGGGCTGTAGCGGAACTCGACGCCGGCCATCACGGGAACCCCCCGAAGAGGAAGCCCATGAAGTGGGCGAAGGCCGGGGCGGTGACCATCAGCGAGTTGACGCGGTCGGTGAGCCCCCCGTGGCCCGGCAGCATCGTCCCGAAGTCCTTGACGCCGACGTTCCGCTTGACGTTGGCCATCGTCAGGTCGCCCACCTGGCCACCCAGGCCGACGATCAGGCCGGCGGCGAGGACGCCCCACGGCGGCACCCAGGGGAAGGCGATCGGGGCGAAGGCGAACGCCAGCAGGATGGTGGTGAGCAGGGCGAGGGCCGAGCCCTCGAGCGTCTTGTTCGGGCTGATCGGCGTCCAGCGGTGGCGCCCGAGCGTCTTGCCGTACAGGTAGCCCATCGCGTCGTTGAGCTGGGTCAGGAGGACGACGAAGAGCAGGTAGCCGAGCCCGTCCGGCGATTGAACGAGGTACGAGAGGTGGGCGAGGAAGTAGCCGTAGAAGACAACGCCGACGATGGCCAGGGCGAGCCACTGCAGCATGCCCTCGGTCCGGTTGCGGGCGATCGGGACGAGACAAAGGAAGAGGATGGCCCAGGTCGGGGTCGCCATGAAGAAGTCGTAGCGCTGGACGTAGGCCGCGATCCCCTCGGCCACGATCGCCCCGGCCACGACCGCCACGAACAGCGTCTCGCGGTACAGCCCGGTGACCCGGGCGAACTCGCGGAAGGCGAGGAGCGAGACGGCGCCGACGAGGACCGTCCAGGGCAGGGCAGCCCCCTGCCCGGTCAGCGTCTCGAGCAGCCGGCCCAGCCAGAGCGTGCCGAGGATGATCGGCAGCATCACCAGCCAGGTCTTGATCGGCGTCCACGAGCCGGGAATGCGGACGACGAACAGGAGGACCGTGACGAGGGCGATCGCCACCGCCGTCGCGATGGTGGCGACGACCAGGGGGTCGCGGAGGAGCGCGTCGAGCTCGAGCGTCATCTTGCCTCGGCGACGTCCGAGTGCGACCGGCGTTACACGCCTGGGCTCGCGACGACCCCGGGAGCGGCGACGAGCCCGCCGACCGACGAGCACTCCGGGCCGGCGGAACTCACCGCAACCGGCTACCGTCCGGGCGGCATGAAGCGGATCGTCCTCGTATCGGCCGCCTTCGCGATCGTCCTCGCTGCCTGCTCCCTGGCGGCGTCGCCTGCCCCCTCCCCGGCCGGTACGTCCGGCCTCGAGCCGACCGCCGTGCCGGTGGCCTCTCCCTCGCCGGGACCAGGGGACGAGCTGGTGCTGGAGATCGTGGAGGGCGGCGGGCTGGTCCCCGACCACGTCCCGCTGGTGCAGCTGCCGGCCGTCGCCGTCTACGCTGACGGCTCGATGATCACCCAGGGCCCGATGATCGAGATCTACCCCGGGCCAGCGCTACCGAACCTGCAGCTGACCCGGCTCTCGGCCGATGCCCTGGGGCACATCGTCGCCCTGGTGCGCCAGGCCGGGCTGGCCGGGCCCGATCGAACGCTGAACGTTCAGGGCATCGCGGACGCCAGCTCCACGATCTTCACGACCGACCTCGGCGGCGCCCGTCACCGAACGGTCGCGGTCGCCCTGGGTAGTGAGGCGGATGTGAGCGTCCCGGCCGAGGATCTTGCCGCACGGGCCGCGCTGGTGGCGCTCCAGCAGCATCTGGTGGACCTGCGGAGTGCGCCCGGCGCCGTCGTCGGCGAGGACCGGCCTTACGAGTGGACGGCCCTCCGGATCGTGGTCTCGAGCGACCTCCCCGAGCCTGATCCGGCCGTCCGCCCCGGTCCGATCGCCTGGCCCCTCGAGCCCGGCTAGGCGGCGTTCGGCGAGCCGGTCGGCGCCTCCATGCGCTGTGGGGTGCTGGCCGGCGAGGAGCTGGCCCGCGTCCGGCCCGCCATCGAGCAGGCGAACGATCTGACCCGCTGGGTCAGCGGGGACGCGGAGTACCGCCTCTACCTGCGCCCGCTGCTGCCACACGAGTCGGGCTGCGAGCCGGCGTACTGACCTGGGTCAGGGCGAGGCCGCCCCGGGCGGCAGCGTCTAGCGCACCGCCAGCGCCTCGCCCAGCGCCTCGCCGAGAATCCGGCCGAGCTGGTCCCACTCGACCAGGAAGGCGTCATGCCCTTTCGACGTCGTGATCTCGCGGTAGCGTGCTGACACGCCAGCACGCTGACATGCTGCCACGAGCGCACGGACCTGGCGTGGCCCGTAGAGGATGTCGCCCTCGATTCCCACCGCGGTCAGGCGCACGCCGGCGTCGGCCAGCGGGGCGAGCGCCGCGGCGACGCTGCCCCGTCCGGCGCCAAGGTCGTGGTGGTCCATCGCCCGGACGAGGGTGCAGTACGTGGTGGAGTCGAAGCGGTCCACCAGCTTGCGCCCCTGGTGGGCGAGGTAGCTGGCGACCGAGAACTGGCCGTCCGTTTCGCGTGCCCGTCCGAAGCGCCCGTCAAAGTCGGCCTCGCTCCGGTAGGTCGTCATCGCCAGGCGGCGGGCCAGGTCCAGGCCCTCCTCGCCGTAGCGTTCGACGAGCTCCAGCTGGATCTCGTTCCAGGCGAGGGCCAGGCCGCTGACCGCCAGCGGCGCCGCGATCGGCACCGCGACCGATGTCGCCCGCGGCCGCTCGGCCACCACCTCGAGGGCGACCATCCCGCCGAGCGACCCGCCGGTGACCAGCGCCAGCCGCTCGAACCCGAGGGCGTCGAGCAGCGCCCACTGGGCGCGGGCCTGGTCGCGGGGCGTGACCAGCGGGAAGGCGTCGCCGTACGGTAGCCCGGTCGCCGCATCGACCGAGGTTGGCCCGGTGGTGCCATAGCAGCCGCCGAGGAGGTTGGCGCAGAGCACGCCAACCCGGGTCGTGTCGAGCGCCCGTCCCGGCCCCACCACTGGCTCCCACCAGCTCCCGGCCGCGTCGGCCGAGCCGGTGAGGGCATGGACGACGAGTACCTGCGGCGCGGTGTCGGGGCCCGGCCCGTCGTGACGGAAGGCCACCGCCAGGCTGGGCAGCTGCTGCCCCGAGTCGAGCGCGAACGGGCCGAGGTCAAGGGATTCGATCCGCCCGGTGCCCAGCCCGCTCGGCCTCGGACCCGCCCCGGTCCTGCCACGCCCCGCAACCCGGGATGACCGGTCGGCCGCCAGGGCGGCCCGGGCCGCGGGACGAACACCGTCTGCGGTGCGGCGGGTTGGTGCCTCGCCGGCCGGGTGCGCGATTGCGGCCGTCCGTCCGGCCCTCACCGGGTCGCCCCCCCGTGCGCCGGTCCCGCCTCGACCGCGACCGCCAGCGCCCCCTCGAGGTCGGCCAGGATGTCGTCGATGTGCTCGATGCCGACCGA
>JAGDMV010000197.1 GCA_017860675.1 Chloroflexota bacterium | reverse complement strand
GTCTGCCGGGCGCCAGCCATGTCGCTTCCGGGCAGGCCGCACTTCGTCCGGCGCAGCAGCCCGGGTGATCTGGATCCGGCTGTGGGTCGCTCTCCGTCCGCCGCAGCAACCCGGGTGGTGCGGTGGGCGATCGGCGGGCCAAATCGCCGGGTCCCGGCGCTCCGCCGGCGCATCCCCACGCTCGAATGAGGGCAGCCGCGTCTGCAGACGACCGGACGAGCGGCATCGACCAACCACGCGACCACGGGGGTTGCCACCGCGGACACGACCGCCAAGTGCCGGCCGGACAGGCCCGATCGGCTCCAGTTCGGGTGCCGGCCGGACAGGCCCAATCGGCTCCGCTTCGGGTTGCCGTCGCCTCCCGATCGCCCGCACGCTCGACCCGCCGGCGCGATCTGCCCTGATCACCCGGACCCGCCCGCGGTCATCGTGAACGTGCCCCCCTCGCCCGCTGGCCCGACTCCCCGGCCCGCCCGGCCGACTCCCCGGCCCGCGGGAGGTCCGCCCGGGGATGCCTCAATCTGCCCGCGGGAGGCCGCAAACTGCCCGCGGGAGATCCGCCCGGGGAGGCCTCAATTCGCCCGCGGGGGGCCGCAAGCTGCCCGCGGGGAGGCCTCAATCAGTCCGCGGGGGGCCGGTCAGTCCGCCTGCGGGATCTCGAAGACGCTGAGGCGGCGGACCGCCACCACGACCGCCCCGACCGTGACGATCGCGGCCAGGATCACCGCCGTCGGCAGATCGAGCGTGTCCGCGTCGATCCGCCCCCCGGCCCCCGCCGCGTCGGCGATGGCCAGGATGTACTGGCGGATGCTCAGGAAGCGGATCCCGGAGAAGAGATCGGCGAGGGCCCCTTCCCAGACGAGCACGTAGAGAAGGCCGGCGATCAGCGCCCGGCCCGTCACCAGGCTGAGGGCGACGAAGACCCCGGCGTAGATCACGGCCCCGATCACGACGGCGACGGCGAACCCGATCGTCGTCTCGACCCCGTTGGGCGTCCCTGCAAGCCCGATGAGCCCGGCCAGCACCGTCGCCCCGCCCGCCAGGACGGCCGATGCCGTCCCGGCGACGGCCCACTTGGCCAGCACGGTCCGCCAGCGCGGCACCGGCTTGGCCAGCAGGTACACGACCGTTCCGTCCTCGATCTCCGTTCCGAAGGCGGCCGTCCCGAACACCAGCGCCACCAGTGGCAGGAGCAGCGTCACGATCATGGCCACGAAGACGCTCTGGGTGAAGGCGTCGATGGCGCGGGGGCTGTTCGGCCCGGCCAGCCGGAAGAGCAGGGCCAGCAGTACAGGGATGGCCGCCAGCAGCGCCAGCAGGATCGTCCGGCGACGGCCCAGGACCTGGCGGGCGGTGACGCGCGCGATCTCGGGGATCATCGCCCGCCCCCGGCATCGCGGAGCAGGCCCATCGCTCGATCAGCCGTCGCGGCCTGCCGCCCGCCCGCGCTCATCGCTCCACCAGGTAGGAGAAGACGCTCTCGAGCGACTCGTCGGTCGGGAGCACCTCGAAGAGGCGGATGTCGGCCGCCCGCGCGACGCCCGCGATCGCCCGGCTGAAGGCCGAGAAGTCGGCCGACCGGACCATGAGCGAACCGCCGCTCACCTCCACCCCGAAGATGGCCGGCTGCCCGAGGAGCGCAGCCGCCAGCCGCCGGTCGTCGCTCGAGATGACCGTGAACGTGTGCGGCCGGTCGGTCATCAGCTTGCGGATCGCCCGGAAGTCGCCGGAGGCTGCCAGCCGGCCGGCGACGATGACCAGGACCTGCTCCGCGAGCCGCTCGACTTCCTCGAGGATGTGCGACGAGAACAGGACCGTCCGGCCCTCGGCCGCCATCTGCCGGAGCAGCTCCATCATCGACAGGCGCTGGCGCGGGTCCATGCCGTTGAACGGCTCGTCGAGGAGGAGGATCGGGGGATCGTGGACGAGCGCCCCGGCCACCTTGGCCCGCTGGCGCATGCCCTTCGAGTACGTCCCGATCGGCCGGTTGCGGGCATCGCCCAGGTCGACCAGGTCCATCGCCCTGGAGGCGGCGGCATCCGGGTCGGGCAGGCGCTGGAGGCGGGCGTTGAAGCGGGCGAACTCGAAGCCGGTGAGGAACGAGTAGACCGCCTCGCGTTCGGGCACGAGCCCGACCTGGCGGTAGAGCTCCGGCCGGCGCCAGGCCGGGCCGCCCGCTACGAACACCTCGCCCGCAGAGGGGCGGAGGAAGCCCGACATCATGTGCAGCAGCGTCGACTTGCCGGCCCCGTTCGGCCCGAGCAGGCCGGTCACACCCGGCCCCAGCCCGAACGAGACGTCGTTGACGGCGACCACGTTGCCGTACCAGCGCGAGACGCTGCGGAGCTCGATCGCCGGCGCGGGCGCCGCCCCGCTCGCGGCCGGCACCGCAGGGACGGGGGCAGGCGTCGGCACCGCAGGGGGTGGCGCGCCGGCGCCCGGCGCCACGCCGCTCACGCCGGGATCCTCCGGTAGCGCCAGAGGAGGAGGACGCTCCCGACCACGGCCAGCGCCGCCGCCATCGCCAGGTAGATGGGCCCCTCGAGGGCGAACAGCCCGAAGGCGTCGCCGCTCGGCGTCGTGTCGAACAGCCAGGCGGTAAGCCCCTCCAGCGTCGCGGTCGGCGAGATCAGCGGCGCGTAGTCGCCCCAGGCGGAGCCTCCCGACTCGGCAGCCGTCTCAGCCACCACCACTGACACGCCGAGCGAGATGTAGAAGACGGCGAAGATGGCGGCAGTGGCATATGCCCGGCGAGGGGTGAACGCGGCGATCGCCAGGGCGATCGCCGCCATGACCAGGCTCGCGGCGAGGGACGAGAGGACGATCGGCGGCACCGCCGGCAGGTTCTCGGACAACGCCTCGATCGGGTCGGCGCCGCCAAGCACCTTGCCGATGAAGATCGTCGCCTGGGGCAGGATCGACACGATCAGCAGCGCGGTGGTCAGCGCGGCGAGCTTCGCCAGCGGGTAGTCGAGCCGGTCGAGCGCCCGCGAGAAGTAGAGCGGCAGCACGTGGTGGCGCTGGTCTCGCCCGAGCAGCTCGGGTCCCTGGGCGGCCACGAACAGGACCAGGAACTGGACGATCGTCGAGAAGTAGTTGTCGTAGCGGATCGGCTCCGGGATCGTGCCCTTGACCATCGCCTCGAGGGCCACCGCGAACGCGGCCGGCAGCAGGGCGATCACGGTCAGGCCGATCGGCACGATCTTCGCCCGGCCGGACCGGCCCAGGCCGAAGCACGCTCGCAGGCTGTCGTTGTAGAGCGCCCGGAGCGCGCCCGCGCGGCCGAGCCGGCGACCCTCGTAGTGCTGGTAACCGAGGTCGTAGATGCTGCCGGCCTGGACCTCGCCCGGGGCCGTCGTCCGCTCGGCGAACTGGCCGGTCACGACGTCACCTCGCGCCGTTCGTCGGGCTGGCCAGGCCCACCGTCGGTGTGCGGGACGTCCGCCGCTGCCGCTCCGCCCGTGCCCGGTTCCCCGGTCGTGCCCGTCTCGTCGCTGTCGCGGAACAGGTCCTCCAGCCGGTGCCGGCGCTGCTCGAGCCGGACCAGGGGCAGCCCCAGGTCGACCGCCGCGTCGCGCACCAGGTCGAACGTCCGCTCG